>DQVA01000268.1 GCA_015661965.1 Candidatus Bipolaricaulota bacterium | reverse complement strand
GCCTGGAGCTCGACTGCTCCGGCCCCTGTTACACCATCGACACGGTGCGCACCATGTCCCGCCGCTACCCAGAGGGGGTGGCCTATATCCTAGGGGCGGACGCCTTCCTGGGGATCGAGACCTGGAGGGAGTGGCAGGAATTGCTCAAAAGCTGCCCGTTCATCGTCGCTCCCCGTACCGGCATCCCCCGGGAGGCCTTCGGGCGCGCGCCCTTCACCCAAGCCGAGGTTTATTTCCTCCAAATGGAGGAGATCGACCTCTCCTCCTCCGACATCCGCCGTCGGTACCGGACGGGCCTGCCCACCCAGGGGCTGGTCCCCCCGCCGGTGGATGCGTTCATCCGGGCCCATGGTCTGTATGGCGTGGCCCGGAACCACGAGCTAGGATAAAATCCGGTGCGAAAGGGGGTAGGTCGTATCAAACGGCAGTTTCGCATAAACGAGCAGATACGGGCTCGGGAGGTGCTCCTCATCGACGCGGATGGTCGAAATCTCGGGGTAACTCCCTTGGGCCGTGCCCTGGAACTCGCCCAAGAGCGGGGACTGGACTTGGTGGAGGTGGCCCCTGAGGCCAATCCCGTGGTCTGCAAGATCGTGGACTACGGGAAATACCGCTACCAACTGGAGAAACGGGAGAAGAAGCAGCGGCGGCCGTCGCGGCTGAAGGAGGTCAAGTTCACCATCCAAACCGGTGAACACGACTTCCAGACCAAGCTCTCCCGCATCCGGGGGTTCCTGGAGGACGGGGACAAGGTACGGGTGACCATATTCTTCAAAGGCCGACAGATCATCCACATCGGCAAGGGGCAGGAGCTCCTCCAGCGGGTGGCGGAGGCCACCCAGGACATCGCCAAAGTGGATCAGGACCCGACCCCCAAGGGGCGGACGCTGCAGATGCTGCTCACGCCCTTGCCCCGTAAAGGAGGACGCAATGAAGAAAAAAACGCATAAGTCGGCGGCCAAACGGTTCAAAGTGAAGCCCAACGGCAAGATCTTCCGGCGGCGGGCCGGATACGTGCACAAGCTGACCAAGAAGCGGGCCCAGTACCGCCGGCAGGCACGTAAGGATGTGGAAGTGACCGGAGCGGAATACCGCCGGCTCCGGGAGCTCCTGTCGAGCTAGGAGGTCGCGATGCGCGTACCCGGTGGAGTGAAGCACGCCAAACGACGCCGCAAGATCCTCAAGCTCTCCAAGGGCTTCAAGGGGAAGCGGAAGAACTGCTATCGCATCGCCAAGCAAGCGGTGATCAAGGCCCTGATGCATCAATACACGTCCCGCAAGCTGCGCAAGCGCGACATGCGGAGGCTGTGGATCATCCGCATCGGGGCGGCCGCCAAGGCCCAGGGCCTGTCTTACTCCAAGCTCATGGGGGGCCTCAGGAAGGCGCAGGTGCGGGTCAACCGGAAGATGCTGGCGGATCTGGCGGTCCACGATCCCGAGGCGTTCGCAGAGCTCGTCAAGGTGGCCAAGGAGGCGATGGGGGCGTGAAGACGTTTCAAGACCTGGTGCTGGCCCTGCACGACTACTGGCGGCGACAGGGCTGCGTGATCGCCCACCCTTACGATATCGAGAAGGGTGCGGGCACCTTCAACCCCGCCACCTTCTTCGGCTGCCTGGGCAAGAAGCCCTGGCGGGTGGCCTATGTGGAGCCCTCCCGGCGGCCCACCGACGGTCGCTACGGGGAAAACCCGATCCGCCTGCGGCTCCATCACCAGTACCAGGTCATCCTCAAACCCCCACCGGAAGACATCCAGGACCTGTACCTCGGTTCCCTTGAGCATATCGGGATCGTCCTCCGGGACCACGACGTGAAGTTCTCGGAGGACGATTGGGAGTCCCCCACCTTGGGGGCCTGGGGGGTGGGCTGGCAGATCTGGCTGGATGAGATGGAGATCACCCAGTTCACCTACTTCCAGCAGGTGGGCGGACTGGACCTGGATCCGGTGTCGGTGGAGCTCACCTATGGGTTGGAGCGGATCGCCATGTTCCTGCAGGGGGTGGAGTCCGCCTTCGACCTCCTGTGGAGCGAGGGGGTCCGCTACGGGGAGATCTGGCTTGAAAAGGAGCGTCAGTTCTCCATCTATAACTTCGAGCGGGCGAACGTGAACCGGATTCGACAGCTGTTTGCGCTCTGCGAGGCGGAGGCCAAGGATTGCCTGGCCGCGGGCCTGGTGTTCCCCGCCTACGACCAGACCTTGAGGTGCTCGCATCTATTCAACGTGCTGGACGCCCGGGGAGCGATCTCGGTCACCGAGCGGGAGTCCTACATCGCCCGCATCCGTGCCCTGGCCAAGGGGTGTGCGGAGGGATACCTGGCCAAGCT
>DQVA01000003.1 GCA_015661965.1 Candidatus Bipolaricaulota bacterium | reverse complement strand
TGTATTGGGCGACCAGTCCTTAGTGCGAGGGCAGCGGCTATGTCCTCTAAAATGATCTCCTGCTTGGTGCCGAATCCCCCTCCTATCCGAGGCTTCAAAACACGTATTTTCTCCAATGGGAGACCCACCACTCGGGCCACGATCCTCCGCACGTGAAACGGGACTTGCGTAGAGGTGCGGAGCACCAGGCGGCCGTCCTCGTCGAAGTAAGCGATCACGCAGTGGGGTTCCAATGGGGTATGCTGGGAGTAGGGGATCTCGCAGGCCGCCTCCACCACCATGTCTGACTCGGAAAAGCCCTGCTGGATATCCCCCACCGGGATATCCACGGCCGCCGCGATGTTGTGCTGGGCGTCATAGATGCCCTCGGCGTCTTCCTCGTCGTGGATGACCGGGGCCCCGGCTGCCAGCGCCTCCTCCGGGGAGAGCACCGCTGGGAGCACCTTGTATTCTACCTTGATAAGCCGTAGGGCCTCCTCGGCTACCTCCTCCGTTTCCGCAGCTATAGCAGCTACGCGATCCCCAATAAACCTAGCTTTTCTAGGGAACAAGAAACAATCGTATGGTGATGGCTCGGGCCATCCCTGCCCGGCATAGGTATAGGAAATCCTTTTTACGTTCCCGTGGTGGAGGATGCAAACCACGCCCGGGAGGGCCTCGGCCCGGGAGGTGTCGATGCGAACGATCTCCGCATGGGCATATGGTGAACGCAGGATCTTCCCCACCAGCGCCCCCGGAAGGTCGAGGTCGAGGGTGAACTTGGGGCGGCCGGTGGCCAGCGCCAGCCCATCCACCTTGTGCACGTTCCTCCCCACCACCCTGTGCTCTAGCGCCACTTTCCCTCCCTCTTCCACTCGGCAGCCAGGAGCACCGCGTCTACGATCGCCACGTAGCCGGTACAGCGGCACAAGTTGCCGGTGATGGCCGCCCGCACCTCCTCCGGCGTGGGATTGTCATTTTCCGAAAGGAGCTCATAGGCGACCAGGATCATCCCCGGGGTACAGTAGCCGCACTGTACCGCCCCCGCCTCCACGAACGCCTCCTGCAAGGGGTGGGGATCGTCCACGTCCCCCAGCCCTTCCACCGTGGTGACCCGCTTACCCCGCACCTGGGCGGCGAATGTGGTACAGGACCTGACTGCCCGGCCGTTCACGAGCACGGTGCAAACGCCGCAGTCGCCGGTTTCGCAGCCGGATTTGACCGATCTCATTCCCACCCGGCGGAGGAGTGATAAGAGCGACTCCCCAGGCTCAATCTCCTCGTAGCGCGATTCCCCGTTTAGCTCAAAATAGATCTTCATCCTGTTTCTGGGTTACCCGTCACGCCGTCCGCATTTTTCCGCGGCCCGGGCCAGGGTCCTGATCACCAACGGACCGGCGGCTGCCCGCCGCCAGTCCGCGCTCGCCCGCCGATCTGTTCCCACCTCCACCTTGGCCCCTACCTTAAGCCGGATCTCTCGCCACAGCTCCTCCCCTGGGACTTTCCCGGTCAGGAACTCCTCCAGCCAGGGGAGGCGACGGCCCCGTCTGGGGGTTGCCCCTAGGGCGGCCCGGGCCCAGGAGATCTTTCCGTCTTTGATCCCCAGGCCGCAGGTGCAGTTGAGTAGGGCGATATCGTAGGCGGACCGGGTCAGCCGCCTGAAGGCGAACGCCCCGTCCCAAGGGGGCAGGGCGATCTCGATGAGGACGGCCTCCCGGAAGATCTGGCGGAATGGCCTCGCCCACAGCTCTTCCAAAGCGGCCCGGTGTTCACCAGTCTCGTCCGCCCAGCGAACCTCGGCCCCTAGGGCCACGAGGACCGTGGGGATGTCAGCCCAGGGGTGGGCTGACACCACCGCCCCCCCAAGGGTAGCCTGGTTCCGCAGGGGCGGAGAGGCCACCTGCTGGAGCAGCTCCACCAGAACCCCGCCCGCGTAGTGACGGGCGGGACGGCTTTCCAGGATATCGGTGAGGGTGGTGGTAGCCCCGATCCGCAGGCCCCCGTTCTCTTCCCGCACATAGGATAGGCCCAGCCCGCTGATGTCGATCAGGCCTTCCAGGTCCACTCGGGGGGTGCGGGCCAGGTCCAGGCCCCCGGCTAGCAGGGCACCGCGGCCCCGGTAGGAAGATAGCAAGGACAGGGCTTCCTCCACGTCCCTCGCGTAGTGGAACCGCTTTATCCCCTGTAGGCGCATCCTTGGGCACTATATCACAACCCGGCCTGTAAGACAACTTGACAGCCTGATCCCTCCAGCCTATAGTATCGCCAACATGGCCAGTACAACCGAGGAAACCCTCGCTCACCAGCCCTCAGCCCCACCCATGCTGCACATGCGGGACATCGTCAAATCCTTCCCCGGGGTCGTCGCCAACGACCATGTCACCTTCGAGGTCCGGGCCGGGGAAGTCCATGCCCTGCTGGGCGAAAACGGGGCCGGGAAAACCACCCTCATGAACATCCTCTACGGCCTGTACCGTCCCGACTCCGG
>DQVA01000033.1 GCA_015661965.1 Candidatus Bipolaricaulota bacterium | reverse complement strand
TACAGGCGATACAGGACTCCCCCGGTTTCCAGGTCCCACACGGTGACCACCGCGTCTTGATCCCCGGCGGCCAGGAGCCGGCCATCCGGGGAGGCGGCCAAGGACCATACCGGGCCGGTGGGCCCGGTCAGGACACTCACCGGCTCTTCCAGGTTCGAGAGCGACCACACCTGAACGGTGCGGCCGGCGGCCACGGCCCAGGAATCGGGCCCCACTACCGCGAGGGCGTGCTCGTGGTGCTCGCCGGGGAGGACCCCCCCTCCCCAGGCAAGCCCGGGGACAAGGAGCAGGATATGGAGCGCCAGCCACTTCCGCATACCGCCTCCTTTCGACTATGGGCATGGTAGGGAAGGAGCCCGGTTGGGGCAACAGGGGGGGCGGCTATGCTACCATTTCCCCGCCATGGACAGGAAGCTGGCTTGGGTGGGACTTAACGCCCTGCCCTCGTTGACCCCCCGCCGGCTGCGGATCCTCCTGTCCAGCTTGGGCGGACCGGTGGAGGCCTGGCGGGCGCCGCGGGCCAGCTGGGCTCGTGTGCTGGGGGAAGAGCTGGCGGCCAAGCTGGACCGTGAGCGGGCCGGGTTCTCCCCCGAAAAGGAGCTGGAGCGAGCGGAAAGGCTAGGGGTCAAGATCCTCACCTGGGACGGGCCCGACTTCCCCCCCTCCCTGCGGGAGCTCCCTGACCCGCCCCCGGTCCTGTACCTGCTGGGGGAGCTCCGTGAGGAGGACCTCCCCGGGATAGCCATCGTGGGCACCCGTCGCTGCACCAGCTACGGCCGGCTGGTGGCAAGGAGGTTGGCGCGGGAACTGGCCGCCCGCGGGATGACCGTGATCTCCGGCCTCGCCCCGGGGATCGACCGGGCCGCCCACCGGGGTGCGCTGGAGGCGGGCCGTACCGTGGCAGTACTGGGCACCGGCCTGGCCCGGCCCTACCCGGCGGGGAGCGAAAAGCTCCTCGGGGAGATCGCCGCCGCCGGGGCGGCGCTATCGGAGTTCCCGCTGGAGCAACCCGGTAGCCAATGGACCTTCCCGCGCCGCAACCGGCTCATCGCCGGCCTCTCCCTGGGGGTAGTGGTGGTGGAAGCCCCGGCCCGCTCCGGGGCCCTGATCACCGCCGACTACGCCTTGGAGCAGGGAAAGGAGGTGTTCGCCGTCCCCGGCCCCATCACCTCCCAGGCCTCGGTGGGCACTAACCACCTGATCCGGGAAGGGGCCAAGCTGGTGACCTCGGTGGAGGATATCCTGGAGGAATACCCACACCTTTCGCGGCTATCCCCGGCCAGGGAGCCGGCCCCTGCGCCGACTTTGGACGCCGAGGCCCAGGCCGTTTATGATTTGCTCGGATTGGAACCGCTCGGGATCGCCGAGCTCGGGGAGCGGACCGGGCTTTCCCATGCACGCCTCTCCCAAATCCTGGTCGAGCTCCAGCTTGCGGGCTTGATCCAGGAAACGGCGGGGAGGAAGTACATGCGAGCACGTTAGGAGGGGTTGATGGAGCGTACGCTTGTGCTATTGAAACCGGACGCGGTGCAGCGGCGACTCGTGGGCCGCATCATATCCCGCTTCGAGGACAAAGGCCTTAAGATCGTGGGCATGAAACTGATGCAGGTTACCCCGGAGCTGGCCGAGCGACACTACGACGAGCACCGGGAGAAGCCGTTCTTCGGGGAATTGGTCTCCTTCATCACCTCCTCCCCTATCGTGGCCATGGTGGTGGAGGGCCCGGGGGCCATCGACGAGGTGAGAAAGCTCATGGGCAAGACCAATCCCCGAGACGCCGCCCCCGGCACCATCCGGGGCGACTGGGGCCTGTCCATCACCATGAACCTGGTGCACGGCTCGGACTCCCCCGCCTCGGCCGCCCGGGAGATCCCCATCTTCTTCTCCGAGGACGAGCTGCTGGCTTACTCCCTGGCCGACGCGCCCTGGCTAGGAGGCTGACATGAGGCTCCCCTCACGCTACGACCCCAACCAGGTGGAGGATAAGATCCGCCGGGAGTGGGAAAAGAACCCGTACTGGGTGTGCAATCCCTGTAGCGGCCGGCCCCCGTTCTCCATCGTCATCCCCCCGCCCAATGTCACCGGACGCCTGCATCTCGGCCACGCCCTCAACAATACCCTGCAAGACATCGTCATCCGCTACAAGCGCATGGACGGCTACGAGGCGTGTTGGTTCCCGGGCACGGACCACGCCGGCATCGCCACCCAGAACGTCGTGGAGCAGGAGCTCGCTAGAGAAGGCAAGACCCGCCACGAGCTGGGGCGGGAGGAATTCGTCCGGCGGGTGTGGCAGTGGAAGGAGAAGTACGGGACCGAGATCATCGAGCAGCTCAAGGCATTGGGGGCTTCCTGCGACTGGACCCGCCCCCGCTTCACCTTGGACGAAGGCCTATCACGGGCGGTGAGGACTGCGTTCGTGCGCCTGTACGAGGAGGGCCTCATCTACCAGGGCAATTACTTGGTGAACTGGTGCCCCCGTTGCGAGACCGCCATCTCCGACATCGAGGTGGAGCACTGTGAGGTGGACGGTCACCTGTACTACATCCGCTATCCGCTGGAGGAAGGGGGCCACGTGGTGATCGCCACCACCCGGCCGGAGACCATGTTGGGGGATACCGGGGTGGCCGTGAACCCCGGTGACGAGCGGTACCGGCATCTGATCGGCAAGACCGCCATCCTTCCCATCCTGGAGAGAAAGCTCCCCATCGTGGCGGCGGAGGAAGTGGACCCCGAATTCGGCACCGGGGTGTTGAAGATCACCCCGGGGCACGATCCGGTGGACTTCGAGATCGGGAAAAGGGAGGGCCTACCAGCGGTCAACATCTTGAACGGGGATGGGACCATAAACGAGAACGGGGGGCCGTTCGCAGGGATGGACCGGTACCAGGCCCGGGAGGCCATCGTGGCCCGGTTGAAGGAAGAGGGCCTGTTGGAGAAGGTGGTCCCGTATCGCCACGCGGTGGGACACTGCGAGCGGTGCGGCACTGCAGTGGAGCCCCTCATCTCCACCCAGTGGTTCGTGCGGATGCGGCCCCTGGCGGAGCCCGCCATCCAGGTGGTGAAACAGGGGGAGATCCGGTTCATCCCGGAGCGGTGGACCAAGGTCTATTTCGAGTGGCTGGAGAACATACGCGATTGGTGCATCTCGCGGCAGCTGTGGTGGGGGCACCGTATCCCGGTATGGTACGGCCCGGACGGCGAGGCCTTTGCGGCCATGGACGAGGAGGAAGCCCAGGACAAGGCCCGTACCCACTATGGGCAGGATGTGGAACTCCGGCAGGACGAGGATGTGCTTGACACCTGGTTTTCATCGGCCCTGTGGCCGTTCTCGGTGATGGGCTGGCCGGAGAAAACCCCCGAGCTTGCCCGATTCTACCCCACTTCCCTCCTCATCACCGGCTTCGATATCTTGTTCTTCTGGGTGGCTCGCATGGTGATGATGGGGCTCAAGTTCATGGGCGAGGTACCGTTCCGAGAGGTGTACATTACCCCGCTGATCGTGGACGAGCGGGGCCAGAAGATGAGCAAGTCCCGGGGCAACATCATTGACCCCATGCAGGTCAAGGAAAAGCAGGGTATGGACGCCCTCAGGTTCACCCTCTCCCACGCCTCCTCCAAAGGGCGGGCGTGGCGTCTGTCTTGGGACCAGCTGGAGGAGGCCCGCAACTTCCTCAACAAGATCTGGAACATGGCCCGGTTCATCTTGCAGAACAGCGAGGATCTGCCGGCAGGGCTGACCCTGGCGGGGAGGGAACTCGCGTGGGAGGATCGCTGGATCCTGTCGCGGCTGGCCCGCACCGTGGAGCGGGTTCGCCAGGAGCTCGATCGCTACAACTTCCACCTGGTGGCAGAAGCCCTGTATCACTTCACCTGGGACGAGCTGTGTGACTGGTACCTGGAGGTGGCCAAAGTCCGCCTTGCCGGGGAGGACAGGGAGGCCCGGCGCACCTGCCAGCTGGTGCTGCGGGAGGTGTTGGACGAGCTCCTGCGCCTCATGCACCCCTACATGCCCTATATCACCGACGAGATTTGGCGCTACCTGGGGAAGGAGGGGACCATCGCCCTGGCGGAGTTCCCGCGCCCCCGCCCGGACAGGATCGATCCGGAGGCGGAGCGGCTGTTTGACCTGTTCCGGGAGCTGGTGACCGAGGTGCGGGCCATTCGGGCCGAGCTGGGGGTGCCGGCCGGGGCGGAACTAGTGGCGGTCCTGTTGGGCGATCGAGCGGTGGGGGAAAAGCTGATCGGTACCTTCTCCGCCGCGGCTCGGCGCCTGGCGCGGCTGTCCTCGTTGAGCTATGAGGAGGACTACCGGCCGCCGGAGGGCGTGGCCAGGGGGGTGGTCGGCCCCTTCACCCTATATCTCCCCTTGGCAGGGGTGGTGGACTGGGACGCCGCTCGGGCCCGACTGCACCGGGCGTTGGAGAAGGTGGAAGGGGAACTGGGGAAGCTGGAGGCACGGCTGGCGAACCCCGAGTTCCGGAAGCGGGCCCCGGCCGAGGTGGTGGCCAAGGCCGAGGCCGAGGCGCGCCAGTTGCGGGCCCGCAGGGCCAGATTGATCCGCCACTTGGAGGGATGAGTGTGGAAGAGGGGACCCCGCTTGCGGCCCCGCTCAGCGGAGGACGCGCCGCCCCGGCGCGGGTGCGGGCGCTCCTCTCCCGATTGGGTCACCCCGAGGTCCGCTACCCCGTCATCCAGGTAGGGGGGACCAACGGGAAGGGCTCGGTGGTGGCCCTACTGGAGGCAGTGTTCGCCGCTGCCGGCCTCCGGGTGGGGGCCTATACCTCCCCGGAGTCCCGCGATCCCCTGGCGCGGGTGCGCGTGGGGATGTCCGTCGCCCCCCGGGAGCGGTTGCGCAGCCTCATGGAAGAGGTGGCCGCGCCGGAGGGGGGATCCGAGCCGGGATTCCCCACCCAGGAAGAGGCGCTCACCGCGGCTGCCTTCTCCCACTTCGCCCAAGAAGGGGTGGATCTCGCGCTGGTGGAGGCGAGCTGCGGGGGCCGCTTCGATGCTACCCGCTGCCTGGATCGACCCCTGCTCACCCTGGTCACCTCGGTGGAGGAGGACACCCGCTTTCCCCTGGGCCCGGGGCAGGCGGCCTGGGAGCAGGCGGGACTGGCGAGATCGGGGGTACCGCTCATCACCACCGAGCGGAAATCACAAGTGCTGGCCGCCTTCGCCCAACGGTGCCGCGAGGTGGGGGCGGCATTGGTGCTCCTGGATCCCCAGGAGCTAAGACCGGTGGAGCTGACTTGGCAGCGGGCGGTGTGGCGCTCCCAGTCTGACCCCTTGGGGTTGGGCGCGTTTGAGACCCGCTTCTTGGGGGCGTACCAGCAGGCGAATTTGGCCCTCGCACTAGGGGCGCTGGCGGAGCTGGTGGGGGGAATGCCGCTGGGGAGGGAGGCGATCCGGGAGGGACTGGCCTCCGCCCACCGCCCGGGTCGGTTCGAAGTCGTTTCCCTCCGGCCGTACGTGGTGCTGGACGGGGCACAGAATCCCGCCGGGGCACAGGCCCTGGTTAGTTCACTGGACAGATTGCCGCGGCCCCGGGGACGTCGGACGTTGGTGTTCAGCGTCCGGCGGGACAAACTGATCCGGGATACGGCGGATGTGCTATTTCCCGAGTTCCAGCGGGTGGTGCTGGCCGCCCCTGACTGTGAGGGGGCGTTGCCCGCGGAGGCAGTGGTGCCCCAAGCGGCGCGGCTGGGTGTCCCCTGGGAGCTGGGGGGCGGATTGGGGGAGGCGGTGCGAAGGACGGTGCGGGGATTGGGGGAGGAGGATTTGCTTGTGGTGTGTGGCCCACTTCCCGCGCTAGAGGAGGCCCGGGGTGTCGTTAGAGAAGCTGCTTGAGGAGGTGCGGGCGCGACCGCTGCCCCGGCACGTGGCCCTGATCATGGACGGCAACGGCCGCTGGGCCAAGCGGAAGGGGCTCTCCCGCACCGAGGGACACCGCCAAGGTGCCCTGGCCGCCGAGCGGTTGATCCGGTTCGTGGGGAGGGAGAAACTCGTCCCGTACATCACCCTGTTCGCCTTCTCCACCGAGAACTGGAACCGTCCGCGGGAGGAGATCGAGTTCCTGTTCCGGCTTTTGGAGGGGTTCATCCGGGGGAAGCTGAAGGAGCTGGCGGAGGCCGGGGTGCGGCTCAGGCTCCTGGGGGATCCACGGCCCCTGCCGACCCGGCTGCGGGCGGCCATCGAGGAGGCGGTGGCAGCGACCGCGGCCAACGATGCCCTCCACCTGACGGTGGCCCTCAACTTCGGGGGGCGGTGGGCCATCCTGGAGGGGGTACGCCGTGCCCTGGCCCAGGGCGCCTCCCACGAGGGGCTGGACGAGGAGTCCTTCAGCCGACTCCTGCCGAGCGCCGAACTCCCGGAGCCGGATTTCATCATCCGTACCGGAGGGCATAAACGGCTCTCGAACTTCTTCCTGTGGGAGGCAGCCTACGCCGAACTCTACTTCACCCCCATCCTCTGGCCGGACTTCGACGAGCAAGCCTTCCTGGAGGCGCTCCGCGACTACCAAGGACGGACCAGGAACTTCGGACGGGTGGTCACATGAACCCCAAGACGTTGGGGTATCGGCTGCTGACCGCGGTGGTGGCGATACCCGCGGTGCTGGGGGTGTTCTGGTCCGCCGAGCAGTTCGGCCAAGACTGGCTGGTGGGGGTGTTGGTGTCCGCGGTGGGGCTGATCGCGGGGTGGGAGTACCTGTACTTGGTGGGCCGACTGGAGATCCCCCTGCCCCGGGAGCTGTTCCTGGGGGCCATCCCGGCGTTCCTCATGCTGGCAGGGCTTTGGGACGGCCGCTACGCCCTGGTGGTGGGCTGGGGGGTGGCATATTTGATCGTGGTATACAGCTTCTTCCGCCGTGGCCCCCGGGAGGGCTTTTTCGCGTCCTTGGCCGGGATATTCGGGTTCCTCTACATCCCGGGCCTGCTGAGCTTCATCTACCTTTTGTATCGGGGCGGCTTTTGGTATCTGGTGCAGTTCTTCCTCATCGTGTGGGGATATGATACCGGGGCCTACTTCGTGGGGAGCCTCATCGGCCGCCATCAGCTGCTGCCCCGGATCTCGCTCGCCAAGACCTGGGAGGGGGTGGCGGGGGGGCTGGCGTTCGCCGCCCTGGGGGCATTGGTCTGTCCCCCGCTCTGGGAGGAATCCTCCCGCTACCTACCGCACATGCTGGCCCTGGGGGTGGGGGTGGGGGCGTTCGTGCAGCTGGGGGATCTGTTCGAGTCGCTGCTCAAGCGGGCGGCGGGGGTGAAAGACGCCGGCCGGTTGCTCCCCGGACACGGGGGGGTCCTGGACCGGATCGACGGCCTGCTCGCCGCTCTCCCTATCTACTTCTTCTACATGCACTTCCTGCTGGGGCGCTTCTGAGGCCGGGGCCGGCGGTGGGGTTACTGCCCCAAGCCATCGCCTGAGGCGAAAAGGTTTGGGCGACCGTGGGGGGAACGGTCGCCCAAGCCGGTGGTGCACCGGATGAGGGGGTGGTAACCACCGCTAAAGTATAGCCAATGGCCCCCGGTTTGTCTGTAATGCCGGTCACATACGGACCAGTTTCTCCTCCACCGACCGGACCTTCCCCTGGAGCCGCCCCGGCGGTGCCTCCCGGTCGTCCACCCGGATGCTGATGAGCACGCGGTTGAAATCCCGCCGTAGTTCATCCCGACACCGCTTGATCACGGAAAACACCTGGTCCCATTCCCCTTCCAGGATGGTTCCCATCGGGGTAAGGAGATGGGGAAGGCCGCTTTCGCGCACGATCTTGACGCACCTTGCTACCTGGGCGGAGATGGACTCCCCGGCCCCCAGCGGCACTAGCGAAAACTCGCATACCACCATCCCGCCCTCCTTTGCCGTGTCCCGGCTACGGGCGTTTCCGCCCCGGATATACTTACTTTACCGGTTTCAGGTCAGGAGCGTGGCCCCGTTTGCCGAGCCGGTTTATCGCCATGGAAGGAGGCTAAATGGAGCTAGTCGAAAGGTTACAGAGGCTGTCGGACGCGTTCGGGGTAGCGGGATTCGAGGACGAGGTGCGGGAGGTCATCCGGGACATGGTGGCCCCCTACGTGGACGCCTGTGAGGTGGACCCGCTTGGGAACCTGATCTGCTCCCGGGGAGAGGGCGAGGCGGTGATGCTGGACGCGCACATGGACGAGGTGGGGTTCATGGTGCGCTGGATCGAGGAGGACGGCTTCCTCAGGTTGTCCCCGCTCGGGGGCTGGGATGACCGCATTATCCCCGGCCACCGGGTGACCATCCGCACCAGGGGCGGGGAGAAGCGCTTGGGGGTGATCGGGGCGGCCCCGCCCCACATCCTGAAGGAGGAGGAGCGCAAACGGGTGGTCCCCTTGGAGGACCTGTTCGTGGACGTGGGGGCCAACAGCAAGGCCGAGGCCGAGGAGTTGGGCCTTCGCCTGGGGGACCCGGCCACCATCCACTATCCGTTTCGGGAGATCCGTCCGGGGTATGTCACCGGCAAGGCGTTCGACGACCGGGCCGGGTGTTTGGTGGCCATTGAGGCCCTGAGGGCGCTGGCAGCTGAGGAACTCCCCTACCGATTGGTGGTGAACTTCGCGGTGTGCGAGGAGGGGGGCCTCAGGGGGGCGAAAGCGGCCGCCTCTAGGATTGCCCCGCGGCTCGCCTTGGCGCTGGAGGGGACCATCGGGGCCGATTTCCCCGGGGTGCCCCAGGCCAAGCAGCCGGTGCGGCTGGGACAAGGGCCGGCCATCACCCTAGCTGACCGGTCCATCATCGTCTCCCCACGGCTGATCCGGTTTTTGGAGGAGACCGCCGACAGGGAGGGCATCCCCTACCAGTACAAGCTCCCCGCCTATGGGGGCACCGACGCCGGGGCGATCCACCTGGAGCGAGGTGGCATCCTGGCCGGGGTGGTGTCCGTCCCCTGCCGCTACATCCACTCCCCGGTGTCCACGCTGCTCATTTCCGACCTGGAGGCCACCATCACCCTCACGGTGGCCTTCCTCAGGCGGGCCGGGGAGCTCCTGGGCTAGCCGGAAGGGGGCCATGAAGAGGAGGGTGCACCTTTTTGTGTCCGGGCGGGTCCAGGGGGTGTTCTTCCGGGCCCACACCCGGGAGTTGGCCCGCTCCCTGGGCCTTTCCGGCTACGTGCGTAACCTGCCGGATGGGCGGGTGGAGATCGTGGCCGAGGGGGAGGAGGAAGCGCTACGGGAGCTTGTCGCCTTCGCCCAGCGCGGCCCGCCCCTGGCCCGGGTGACCGGGGTGGAGGAGCGGTGGGAGCCCACCACCGGCGAGTTCCCCGGTTTTTCGATCCGGGGCTAGGCCAGAAGCGCCATCCCCAGCTGGCGGGCCTGGGCCAGCGCCCCCGAAGGCACCTCCCCGGGGAGGTCCACCCCGCCCACGGTCAGTGCCTCCACTGGCTTTGCCCCTAGCACGGTGAGCCACGGGGCAAGCTGCTCCCGCAAAAGCTCGAACTGTCGCTCCTCCTCCCCGGCCGCCACCAAGAGAAGCAGGGCCGGCCTGCCCCGGGGAAGGTGGGGTTCCCGGCGCTCGAAGCGACGGAAGTAGAGGAACTGGGCCCGGTCCACCAGTGCCTTGAAGGGAGCCGGCAGGCCCCGGAAGTAGACCGGCGTCGCCACCACCAACGCCTGACAGGCTAGGAGCAGCCGATAGGCCTCCCCCGCCCCATCGGAGAGCACGCAGCGGCCGGTCTCCCGACACCGTTCGCAGGCGAGACAATGGGAGAATTCGAGCTTGGCTGGGATCACCAGCTCGGTCTCCGCCCCGGCAGCCCGGGCCCCCTCCAGGGCGGCCGCGAGCAGCCGATCGGAGTTCCCGCCCCGCCGGGCCGAGCCCGCCACCCCCACCACCAGCGGCCTCACCCCGGCTCCTCCGGGGCCACCACGTCCAGCAGTAGTTGCAGGTCAGCAAACACCTCAGATGCAGCATAGAAAGCATAGGCTCTGAAATGCAACCGGAAGGACCTGCCCACCGCCTGCATGGGCGGGGTGAAATTGCAATACGTCTCCACCTGCCCATATCCGGTCACCGGCTGACAGCTGGCCCACGGGGGGAGGCTCATCGGGAAGATCCCCACCGGGCAGGAGGGTACTGTCCAGGCGGTGAGCTGGGCCTGGCCCGCCTCCCCGGCCACCACCCGGCAATGCACGGTGTCCTCCTCCTTCTGCCAGCACTCGCCGTGTGCTACCACCCGCATCTCGAAGTGCAGGGTGAAACCCGGGATCTCGAGGAGATCCACGATAGTTCGGGCGGTGCCCTTACCCAAACTGGTCCCGGGCACCTCCGCGGCCGCCGCCTCGGGGTCCTCCGGCGTCTCAGGTTGAGGCCCATAAGTGCGCGACAGCCCCACCGCCGTCTCCCATTGCGGCTGGGCCTGAGGGGCCGCCCCCCTCAGGGCCCACATGGCGGCGGCCAGGAGGTCCAGCAGGGGGACCCGGTTATGGTTGCGCAGGATCACCTGCAGCACGATCGGAAAATTCTGGAGACCACAGGGGGCAAGACATTCCTGCGAGGCGATGAGCACCCCATTCTCCGGGAATTCGTGGACGCTGTCGGAATTCAGCTGGGCCAGCTCCTCGGTGAGGAAGGTGAGCTCCCCGCAGGGGAGGGTGAGCGAGCCGGCCAGGAACAGGTCCCCAGGGCCGAGGAGGCCCGGGTCGCCATCTTCCGGCCCAAGTTCTACACACTTCAGATACAGGTTAAACCGGAAGCGGCACAGGCCCGCCTCCGCTCCCAGGGGCACGATCTCTAACACCAGGGTGAGTTCTCCGTTAGGGGAGCCGGCCAGGGAAAGGGGCACCTGAAGCACTTTGAGCTGGGGGCTTTCCTCAGGGGGTGTGCAGCCGCCGTTAGGGGGAGGGCCGGGCTCAGCCGCCGGGATCGAGGGGATGTGGGAGGCTATCGCCCGAGCCGCCTCCCTTACCTCCGCCCGCGTCGGGGCCGCTGCCGGATCGTCCGCAAGGGAGCCCACCAAAAGGAGATGAGCCCCCAATCGAAATAGCTCCAGGGACAGCCCGGAGTCGGGGTGATGGAAACCCACCCCCTCATCGCCCAGTTCCCCTTCCTCCCAGCCGGACAGGGCTGCGACCTCCTGGGCCAGCCGAGTGTGGGCCCCCTCCGGGTTGGGGAACTCGTAGATCAGGCACCAAAGCCACCCGGCGCCGTTTCCCCACAACCCGGCCAGGCCACCGGTCGACCCAGGGGGTAAGTCCTCCGCATATAGCCCCGCCTCCACCTCCCGGGCCCAGCCCGGCAATGGCTCCTCGGGAAGATGAGCGGGAGGGCCCCAGGAGAACGGGCCACATCCCCCCAGCGCCAGCAGGAGCCCCGCCAAAACCCCGCACCACATCCGCTTTAGCATCGCCCTCACCCCCTGAGGGATGTTGGTAAGCCAAGGCCGGCACTAATGGGAGGGGCGACTACGAAGATCGCTGGCTCTACCCACCGTCCACACCGGAGAAGCCCAGCCTCCGGCCCTGATCTCCTCCCGCTTGCGAGCGCTCAGGCTGCTTCCAGCCTAGTTCAGCGATCTACGTACAGGTGGCGCTTGATCTCCTGCTTGGTGGACTTCTCGAACGGCTCATCCACCAAGGTGATGTCCTCCTTGCTCTTTATGCGTTTGAAGGTGGCCAGGTTCTTCTGCACTTCCTTGATTCGCTCCCACAGGAGGTCCCGTGCCGCCTCCCCTTTCTCGACCCCCTGGCGCTTGAGCTCGTCCCAGTTGGGGTAAATCATGGCCGCCACCACCGGGGTACCGGCCTTTTTGGCCTCGTAGACCAGCACCTCTTCCACCTCGGGGATCTGCGACAGCTCCCACTCCACCTCTTCCGGGTACACGTTCTTCCCGGATTCCAAGACGATCACGTTCTTCTTGCGGCCGGCCAGATACAGATACCCCGCCCGGTCCAGCCGCCCTAGATCCCCGGTGCGGAACCAGCCGTCCTTGGTAAAGACCTCCTCGGTACGGTGGGGGTTCTTGTAGTAGCCCAGCATCACGTTCGGCCCCCGGGCCAGTACCTCCCCGTATCCGCCCGCATCCGGGTTTTCGATCTTTATCTCCACGCCCTTGATGGGCCGCCCTACGGTGCCCGCCCGCTTGGTGAACGGCTCGGAGAAGGAGATCACCGGGGAAGTCTCGGTGAGCCCGTATCCTTCGATCATCCCCAACCCCAACCGCCGCAGGCCAACCCCCACCTCGGTGGCCAGGGCCGCCCCGCCGGATACGAAGAACCGGAACCCCGGCGTGAGCAGCTTCTTCTTCACCAGTTTCCCCAGGAGCCTGGGGGCGAACCGGTACAGCAGCCGCCGGATGAAGTCCGACTCGAAGTTCTCTTTCATCCTGCGCCACAGGGCGTGATACAGCTTGGGCACCCCGATGAGGATGGTCACGTGACAGCGGCGGGCCACCTCGATCAGGTTACGGTAGTCGTCGGTGTAGGACACGGTGGCCCCGGCCCACAGGGGGGCGAGCAGGGTGAACGTGAGCCCGTAGATGTGGTACCAGGGCACGATGGTAACGATCTTGTCCTCGGGGCCGATGTGGATCACTTCCAGCACCCCGTCGATGTTGGAGGTGATGTTGGCATGGGTGAGCATCACCCCCTTGGAGTCGCCGGTGGTGCCCGAGGTGTACATGAGCAGGGCCAGGTCCCCGGGGGAAGGGCGTCCGTCGGGTGGAGCTTGGGCTTCCTCGGGGAGGATCTCCCACAGGGATAGGGCTCCGGGCATGACCTCCACCGACACCACCTCCCTGAGCTCCTCCACCTCCTCTGTCAAGGGCAGCAGCTCCTCATAGCGGGCCGGAGAGGCGAACAGCAGCTTCACCTCCGCCTCGGCCAGGATGCGGCGCACCTCCGCGGGCCGCAGCCCGGCGTCCAGGGGCACCGCCACCGCCCCCAGGCGCTGGATGGCGAAGAAGGCCACCGCCCAGCCCACGGACGGCTTGGCGATGATGGCCACCCGGTCGCCGCGCTCCACCCCCTGGGCGGACAGCCACACCGCCAGCTTCCCGGATAGGTTCCACAACTCCTGATAGGTGACCTCCCGGAACGAGAACCGCCTCCCCTTCAGCTGGGGCATGCGGATGGCCACCCGACCCCCGTATTGGCGCACGCTGCGCTGGAAGAACTCCGGGA
The DNA here is from genome assembly GCA_015661965.1 of Candidatus Bipolaricaulota bacterium. GTDB lineage: Bacteria > Bipolaricaulota > Bipolaricaulia > Bipolaricaulales > Bipolaricaulaceae > UBA3574. Next base: position 9,926 of record DQVA01000033.1, on the reverse strand, counting down.
TGGTGGGCCACGTGCCCCGTGACCCGGTGCTTGCGGGCTCGCCTTTCCTCATATCTCCCCCTTTGGGCCGGTGTTTTGCCCCTTGCTACCCTCGATACCACTGAGGTACCGCTCCGCCTCTAGGGCAGCGATCGCGCCCTCGCCAGCGGCCACGATGGCCTGGGCGTACCTGCCTACCGGCTCCAGGCAATCCCCGGCGGCGAATACCCCGGGCTGGCTGGTCCTCAGCCACCGATCGGTACGAATATACCCGTCCCGGGTGAGCTCGACCACCCCGCGCAGCCAGTCCGTAGCCGGAACGCTCCCGATCTTCACGAATACCCCCGCCACCGGAAGCTCCCTGAGCTCCCCGGTGGCCAGATCCCGCAGCACCACCCCGGCTACCTTCCCCTCCCCTTTGACCTCCTCCACCACCACGTTCCACAGGAACTCGATCTTGGGGTTCGCCAGGGCCCGGTCCCGGATGGCGGCCATGGCCCGGATGGCCTTGGGATCGCCCTGGGGATGGCGCACCGCCACGTACACTTTGGAACACAGCTTGGCGAGGAAGCAGGCCTCGATCAGGGCCGAGTCCCCCGCCCCCACCATCAGCACCTCCCGGTCCCGGAAGAAGTAGCCGTCGCAGGTGGCGCAATAGGAGACCCCCCGGCCGGTGAGCTCCTTGGCCCCCTTGGCCGCCAGCTCCCTAGGTCGGGCCCCCACGGCCAGGATCACGGCGCGGCCGAGGTAGGCCCCGTCTTGGACCTCCACCCGCCACAGCTCCCCCTTCCTTGTCAGGGCCTTGGCTTCAGCCATGACGATCTTCGCCCCCAGCCGCTCGGCCTGGCGGCGCATCCGGTCCATGAGCTCGGGCCCGGGGATGGGCTCCGGGAAGCCCGGGTAGTTCTCCACCGCGTCCGTCTCCACCAACTGGCCTCCGGGCAACCCCCGCTCCAGGAGCACTGGGGTGAGGCCCGCCCGGCGGGCGTAGATCCCAGCCGCCAGCCCGGCCGGCCCCGCCCCCACGATCACTACATCCCATACCCTCGTGTTCATATCCCCTCCAATTTCAAAAGGGCATTCTAGGCAGGTTCTCCTGCGATTCCAAACCGTGCCTTGCCGCGAGGGGGTAGCTCAAGTACGGTACCGGTGGAATGGCGAAGAGAGAGGTGGCCTACGACAGCGGAGACCTCCTGCGCATCAGGTTCGAATACGACCGGCGGCTGGTGGACCTGGTGAAGGGGCTTCCCGAGCGACGCTGGGACGGAGCCCGCCGCTGCTGGGTCGTGCCCGCCCAACACGTGGTGGCGGTGGTGGAGCTACTCCAGGGGGAGGGGTTCACCTTCGATGACGCCACCCTCAGGATGTACGCTCGCGCAAAGGACCAGCTCCAGCACCTCACCGTATCTCAACTCAACCTCCAGGTGAAGAGCGCTATCCAAAAGGCGTTTCCCAACCTGGTATGGCTGGTGGGGGAGATCAGCGGGCTGGAGCGGGCGCGCCGGCGCACACAGCAGCGTGCCTCCCAGCTGTTGCATTTCCAATTGGTGGAGAAAAATGAGCAGGGCCAGGTGATCTCCCGGGTGGAGGCGGTGCTCACCGGGGAAGATCGGCTCCGGGTAGAGGAGAAGCTGGCCCGGGCCGGTGACCCGTTCCGCCTGGAGGACGAGGTCACGGTGCGGGTGCTGGTGCAGGTGGACATCTTCGTGCCCTGGGGGGCGTACCGGGTGCTGGTGAAGGACCTGGACATCTCCTACACCCTGGGGGAGGTAGCCCGCCGCCGTGAGGAGATCATCAGAAGGCTCACCAAAGAGGGCCTGATAGACCGCAACAAGTCCCTCCCGTTTCCGCTTGTTCCCCTGCGGGTGGGGTTGATCACCAGCCTGGGCTCGGACGCGGAGCGGGATGTGCTCAAGACATTGCGGGAATCGGGGTTCGCCTTCCAGGTCACGGTACACGGGGCGCGGGTTCAGGGGCCGTACACCGAGCCCTCGGTCCTCAACGCGCTGGACTGGTTCCGGGCCCACGCCGGGGAGTTCGACGTGGTCCTGATCTGCCGGGGTGGGGGTTCCCGCACCGACCTGGCCTGGTTTGACTCCGAGGCGCTGGGGAGGGCGGTGGCCACCTTCCCCCTGCCTGTGGTGGTGGGGATCGGGCACGAGGAGGACTTCTCGGTGCTGGATCACGTGGGTCGGCGGGCCAAGACCCCCACCGCCGCCGCCCAGCTCCTGGTGCAGCGGGTCCAGGAGTCCCTGGCGCGGCTGGAGGAGTCCCTGGGGCGCGTCCTCTCCCACGCCGACCGGGCCCTCTCCGAGGCGCGGAAGGCCCACGGGGAGAGGGTCCGCCGCCTGAACCTCGCCGCTGCCGGGAAGCTGGCCGAGGCCTGGCGGGACCTGGGGCGCCTATCCCGGACCCTGCCGCGGGTGGCCGGGGTGGCGTTGGGCCGAGGGCGGCAATATCTGGTGCTGGCGCAAGAGCGCCTGGTTCGGTCGGTGACCAGGGAGCTTCAGGGGGCGGAGGAGGCGCTGGCCTCGGCGGCGGACCGCCTGGTCCCCCGGAGTTTGGCCTTGCTAGCTCGGGAGGGCCAGCGCCTCTCCGACCGGGAAAAGAGGCTCTGGGCCCTGGACCCTCGGCGGGTGGTGGAGCGGGGCTACGCCATCCTCCGCCTCACCGGCGGTGGGGTGGTGACCGATCCCCGGGAGGCCCCTGTCGGCACCAAGCTCCGGGCGGAGATCAAAAGGGGGGTACTCAAGCTCGTTTCGGAAGGAGGAGAGGAAGGCCATGGGACAGCCTGAGGGGGCCGAGCTTTCTTACGCCCAAGCGGTAAAACGCCTGGACGAGATCCTGGAGCGGATCGAGCGGGGCGAGGTGGACATCGACCAGCTGTCCTCCCTGGTGGAGGAGGCGGCGGAGTTGGTAAGCCTGTGCAAGTCCAAACTCACCCAGGCCGAGATGCAGGTCCGCAGGATCACCGAGCGGCTGGAACAGGAGGCCAAGGAGGGGGAGCCGGAGGAGGCGTCCCCGCAAGAGGAGCCGCCCTTCTAGGCCGCGGGGACCTCCAGCACCTGAACCAGGTTGGTGGTGCCGGCCTGCCAGAAGGGGAGGCCAGCGGTGAACACCAGCCGCTCCCCCGGGGAGACTACCCCCGCCGCGCGGGCGGCCGCCACCGCGGCTTCCGCCAGTGCATTCGGGCTGTCTTGGGGCTCGATCACCAGGGGGATCACCCCCCAGATCAGGCTCAACCGCCGGGCGGTCTCGGGGAGCGGGGTGGCGGCGATTACCGGGAGGAACGGGCGGAAGGAGGCCACCAACCGGGCGGTCCAGCCGGACATGGTGGCGCACAGGATCCCGGCTGCCCGGATCTCCGCGGCGATGTGGCAGGCGGCCTGGGCGATGGCCGCCGGTACCTTCCCCACCAGCTCCGGCGCGAGCCCCGGTACCCGGATCCCTACCTCCCCGGACTCGGCAGCCCGGCAAGCGTTGGCCATGGCCCGCACTGCCTCCACCGGGAACCTCCCCACCGCCGTCTCCTCCGACAGCATCACCCCGTCGGCTCCGTCCCACACCGCCGCCGCCACGTCCGCCACCTCGGCCCGGGTGGGCACCGGGGAGGTCACCATCGACTCCAGCATCTGGGTGGCCACCACTACCGGCTTGGCGTGGGAATTGGCCAGGTCCACCAGCCGGCGTTGGATGAGCGGGATCCGGTACAGGTCCAGCTCCACCCCCAGGTCCCCGCGGGCCACCATCACCCCGTCCGCGACGGCCACGATCTCGGGCATGTGGTCCACCGCGGCGGCGGTCTCCACCTTGGCGATGATCCAGGGGCCCTCCCCGGCCTGGGCCCGGGCCTCTTCCACGTCCCGGGGATGCTGGACGAAAGACAGGGCCACGAATTCCACCCCAAGCTCCCGGGCCAGGCGCAGGGACTCCCGGTCCTCCGGGGGCAATGGGGGAAGGTGGAGCCTGATCCCGGGCACACTGACGCGCTTGCGCGACAGGAGCCGCCCCCCTTGCTTCACCCGGCAGCGCAGGCCAGCCCCGTCTTTGCCCTCCACCACCAGGGTGATGCGGCCCCCGTCCAGAAGCAACCTCGCCCCCACCGGCACGTCCGCGGCCAGGCGGCCATAGGTGACGGGGATGCCCTTACTCCCCAACAGGACTTCCTCCCCGGTCCGCAGCTCCACCGGCTCGGGCAGGTCCCCGACCCGCACTTCCGGGCCGCGGGTGTCGAACATCAGGGCCAACGGGCGGCCTGCAACGCGGGCCGCCTCCCGGACCCACACCGCCAGCCGCTCGTGCTGGTCCGCGGTGCCGTGGGACACGTTAATCCGGGCCACGTCCATCCCGGCCGCGGCTAGCGCGGCGATCACATCGGGGGAGGCGGAACTGGGCCCCAGGGTGGCTACGATCTTGGTGCGCTTCACGTCGGGGAGGTTACCGGGAGAGCGCGGCTGCCACCAGTTGCGGCCGTCCCTGAGGGGGGATAAGCTTTTTTGTGGTTGAGTACGGGGCCAATGCGGATCAGGGGTTCACCAGGACCCACCGCTTGCGCCGTAAACGGGATATCGACCGGGTGTTCCGGGAGGGGGTCCGCCGCAACGGCCGCGCGTTTGGATTCCGCATCCTGTGGAAAGACGACCCCACCCCGCGGTTGCTGGTGGTGACCAGCCGCAAGCTGGGCAAGGCGGTGGTGAGAAATCGGATCCGCCGCGGGGTGCGGGAAGCCTTCCGGACACATAAGGGGCTTTTTGCACACTGCGATGTGGTGGTGATCCCCCGGTCGGAGCTGGCCGGGCTTCCGGCTCGGGAGATCGGCCGCCGGTTCATCCAGGAATTCAGGGAGGTGTGGGATGCCTCAGGAGATACTCCTGACCAAAGAGGGCTACGAGCGGAAGAAGGCGGAGCTTGAGAAGCTGGAGAAGAGGCTGTACGTGGAGATCCCGGAGCGGCTCAAGGAGGCCAAGTCCCACGGCGGGGACCTGCGGGAGAACAAGGAATACATCTACCTCAAGGAGGAGCAGGAGTTCATCGAACGGGAGGTGCGGCGGCTTAGGGAGCTTCTGGAGAACGCCCGCATCATCACCGAGGACGAGATCCGCTCCGACCAGGTGGGGATCGGCACCCGGGTGATCCTGGAGGATGCCGAGACGGGGGAGTTCCAGACCTACACCTTGGTCTCCCCGGTGGAGGTGGACCTGCTGCGAAACCGGATCGGGATCGATTCCCCGGTGGGGGAGGCGTTGATGGGCCATTCCAAGGGGGAGACCATCACCGTGCAGGCCCCAGCCGGCCGGCTTAAGTTCCGGATCTTGGGGATCGAGAGGGGCTGATGGCCGAAGCTGACCTCATCGCCGCCCGGCGGGAGAAGCTGGCTCGCCTGCGGGCCCTGGGGATAGACCCTTTCCCCTATCGCTTCGAGCGCACCCATACCACCGCCCAAGTGCGGGCCGCGTTCCCGGCACTCCCCCCGGAGGCCCGCACCGGGACCGAGGTGCGGGTGGCCGGGCGGATCATGGCCCTGCGGCGGATGGGCCGCATCGCCTTCGCCGTGCTGCAGGACAGGACCGGCCGCTTGCAGCTGTTCCTGTCCGAGGCCCGCCTGGGCAAGGAGGCCTACCGGCTTCTCCCCGAGGTCCTGGACATCGGAGACATCGTGGGGGCCTGGGGCGAGGTCATCACCACCCGCACCGGGGAGCTATCGGTGGAAGTAGCAGGCTACCAGCTGCTGGCCAAGGCGCTCCGGCCCCTGCCGGAGAAGTGGCATGGCCTGCGGGATGTGGAGAAGCGTTACCGCCGGCGGGCGCTAGACCTGATCGTAAACGAGAGGTCGCGCCGGGTCCTGGAACAGCGGGCCTTGGTGATCAACACCATGCGCGCCTACTTACACGAGCAGGGGTTCATCGAGGTGGAAACCCCTATCCTCCAGCCCATCCCCGGGGGGGCTGCCGCCCGGCCGTTCGTCACCCACCACAACGTGCTGGACCGCGACCTGTACCTCAGGATCGCCCCCGAGCTGTATCTGAAACGGCTTCTGGTGGGGGGATTGGAGCGGGTGTACGAGATCGGCAAGAACTTCCGCAACGAGGGCATCTCCACCATGCACAACCCGGAGTTCACCTCCCTGGAGGCGTATGAAGCCTACGCCGACTACAGCGACGCTATGGAGCTTGCCGAAGGGATGATCGTGAAGTGTGTCCTTGCCCTGACCGGGGGCACCAAGCTAGGGTATCAGGGGCGGGAGCTCGACTTCTCCCGGCCCTGGCGCCGGGTGGCGCTCCTGGAGCTGGTGGGGGAGGCCACCGGGGTGGACGTGGAAGCGCCCCTGCCGGAGCTGGTGACCAAGCTGGAGGCAAAGGGGATCCAGGTCCCCGAGCATCTCAAGGGGGGGCCGAAGGGGAAGGTGATCGAGCACTTGCTGGAGACGATAGCCCCAGGGGCCCTGTGGCACCCCACGTTCGTGGTCGATTTCCCGTTGGATATCTCCCCGTTGGCCAAGCGCAAGCGGGGCCGGCCCGACCTCACGGAACGGTTCGAGCTCTACATCGCCGGGATGGAGATCGCCAACGCCTTCTCCGAGCTCAACGACCCGGACGAGCAGCGGGAGAGGTTCCTGGCCCAGGAGCGGCTGCGGGCCGCCGGGGATGCCGAGGCCCAGAGGATCGACGAGGATTTCCTGCGGGACCTGGAACAGGGGATGCCCCCGGCGGCTGGGATCGGCATCGGCATCGATCGGTTGGTGATGGTGCTCACCGACTCCCCTTCCATCCGGGAAGTGATCGCCTTTCCGTTGGTGGGTGAGCGGAGATGAGCCTCGCCTCGCTGACCCTGCGGGTGACGGACTGGTTGGACTGGCTGGGGGAGGCAGTCCTGCAGTGGGACGAGCTGGCCCTCAATTGGGTGAGCACCAACCCTTGGCTCCGGAGACTGGACGGCCTGTGGGTGCTCGCCACCTATTTGGGGGACGGTTACATCTGGGGCCTTTTGGGGCTATACCTCATCCTGTTCGGCACCCCTGCCGACCAAGCCAATGTGCTGGTGGGGCTGGGGGTAACGATGGTGGAGATCACGGTGTTCCGCCTGTTCAAGGCCTTCTTCTCCCGCCCCCGTCCCCCGTTCCTGGCCCAGGGGCTGCGCCAGAGTTACCTTGACACCCATTCCTTCCCCTCCGGGCATGCCACCATCGGGTTCGGCATGGCCTACCTCATCGCTTACTTCTATCCACATTGGAGCAGCGTCCTCCTGGCCTACGTGATCGCAGGGGCCATCGGCCTGTCGCGCGTGTATTTGCGGGAACATTTCCCCATGGATGTGATCGGCGGTGCGGCCTTGGGTACGGCCATATCCTGGGTCCTGACACCGCTTTTTTGGTTGTTAATCCACTAAAAGGGGTGGTGGTTTATGGATTCGCTATTCGCCCAGCGCGTGAAGCGAGCCCGGCGGTCGGTGCTACGGGAGCTGCTGAAACTGTCCGAGCGCCCGGGGATCATCTCCTTCGCGGGGGGGCTTCCCGACCCGGAGACCTTCCCCCGCCAGATCCTGGCGGAGATCGCCGTCGACGAGATCCTGAACAACTACAAGAAATCCCTCCAATACACGACCACCGAGGGCAAGCGCCCCCTCAGGGCTGCCCTCATCGACTGGCTCGCCCAGGACGGCCTGCACTACGACATGGACCAGGTAGTGATCACCACCGCCTCCCAACAGGGACTGGACCTGGTGGCCAAGACGTTCTTCGATCCGGGGGACGCGGTGTTCATGTCCTTGCCCACCTATCTGGGGGCCATCCAGGCGTTTCGGGCGTTGGAGGCTGAGCTCGTTGGAGTGCCGCTGCTGGAGGACGGAATGGATCTAGATGCCTTAGAGGAGGCCATCTCCCGGGCGCGGGCGGCGGGCCACCGGCCCAAACTGGTGTACGTGGTCCCGGATTTCCAGAACCCCACCGGGATCACCTGGTCCCACAAGAAGCGAGAGGGGCTGCTTGAGATCGCCGCCCGGGAGGATTTGGTGGTGGTGGAGGACATGCCGTACCGCAAGCTCCGCTACACCGGGGAGCATCGGCCGCCGGTGGCGGCGCTGGACGAGGAAGGGCGGGTATTGGTGCTGTTCACCTTCTCCAAAGTGCTGGCAGCGGGGCTCCGACTAGGGGCCATGGCCGGGCCCAGGGAGTTGATCGACAAGATCGTCACCATGAAGCAGGCCACCGACCTGTGCACCTCCTCCCTCACCCAGAGGATCGCCGCCCGGTTCATGCTGGAGCACGATCTGTCTGCCCACGTACGCCGGTTGTGTTCCCACTACCGGGTGAAGCGGGATGCCATGCTGCAGGCGTTGGAGCAGTACATGCCGAAGGCGGAGGGGATCTCCTGGACCCGGCCCGAGGGGGGGCTGTTCCTGTGGGTGCGGCTTCCCGAAGCGGTGGACGCCGAGCAGATGCTCCGGCGGGCGTTGGAGCACCGGGTGGCGTTCGTGATTGGCGCCCCGTTCTTCGTGGATGGGAGCGGCCGTAATACCATGCGGCTCTGCTTCTCCAAGGCCAGCCTGGAGGAGATCGAGGAGGGGATCCGCCGCTTGGGTCGGGTGGTGGAGGAAGAGCTGGCCGGGCTCCCCACCACCCAGAAGCTGTAGGGAAGCGGACACCGTCCGATCTTCTTAGTGGCACCGGCCAAGCCCAATGCGGGGGGGCGCGGGGCCCCTTTGGCCCGAGGTCATGGCCACCGGCGGACTCAGGGAGCCGCGGGGGATGAGGCCCAGCGTCCCAGGCGCACCCGGCGAAGGTGATCCACATTACATTCATCGGTGGCGGCTCGGATTACACTTGGTTCAGGGGGTGGAAACATGAAGACCGTGATCGGGCTCGTTACCGGCGGGGGCGTGGCCGCGTTTTTCTTTTTCTCCTGGATCATCCAGCTTTTGTGGAACTCCATCGTGGCCGGACACCTGGGCCTGCTTAAACCCCTTTCGTACTTGCAGGCCGCCGGGCTGTGGTTCCTCATCACCCTTCTCTTCGCCTGGGTGGGGATCGGGGCCGGCCGCTATATGTACCTGCGCCGCAAAGCCCGGGATTGGGAGGAGATCGGCCGCCGGGTGGAGACCCGTGTCCGGGATGCCCTGGTCCGCTGGGCAGAAGGGGAGCCCGATGCCGAGTGGGAGGAACTGGGCAAGAAGATCGAGGACAAGATCAAGCGCAAACTCCGGGACTGGCTGAAGGAGGGGTGAGTGTCCCTCCTCCCCTGGTCCCCCCTGCGGAACGTCCTAAAGCTCCTGAAATCGTCCTTATCCCCGGGGCAGATCGCCCTGGGGGCCTTCGCCGGCCTCCCCCCAGCCGGACTTCACCTGCTCCTCCCCCTCAGCGCCGCGCTCCTCCTGCGGCTGAGTTTCAAGGCCTTCCTCCTTTCTTGGGGGCTGTTCGAGCTCCTTTCCATCCCGTTGGCCCCGGCGGGCCACGGTTTGTCGGGGTCAGGTCTTTAGTTTTGACATCAGCCGTCTCCCTTTGCCCACGATCCGGCTTACCGGGGAAGTTGCGGCCCAACTCATCCCCAACTTCCGCTAGCCGCTACCTGTACACCATCACCGCCCGGTAAATCCGGGCGTCCCGATCTTCCTTGCCCTCCACCCCGGCGAACAGTTCCCCCAAGCTCGGCTTGGTCACAAGCCTCTCCCGCAGCAGCGGCTCAAGCCCCTTTACGAAGTCCTCCCCTCCCAAAACCGCGCCACCCTTCACCTCCTGCCAGATCTTCCCCCTTCCCCCTGACCCGACTTTGACAAGGGTTTTTGGGGAACCCGGTTAGGACGGACAGTTGAGGCAGGTCAAGCGTGTGTGGCACCATGGCCCCTGGGGGGTGAACGAGCCGGGGGACTAGGCCAGCCGCTCCACCAGCGTGGACGGGGCTATCTTCAGGGCCCGGAAAGCCGGCATCGCCGCCTGGGGGATCTCGGCCCGCAGC
>DQVA01000166.1 GCA_015661965.1 Candidatus Bipolaricaulota bacterium | reverse complement strand
CCGGGCCAGGGCGGCCACCACCGTGGGGGCGATCCGCCCCACCCCCGGGGCGTGTACCGGAAGCCCGGCGGGCTTGTTTATCACCACCACCTGCTCGTCCTCGTACAGGATGGGCACGTCCGGGAGCTGGCCAGGGCCCGCAACAGACTCCACCTCCACCCGCTGGCCGGACTGAGCCCGGGCTGCCGGACGAGCAGGCCTGCCGTCCACTTTTACCCTGCCCGTCGTAAATAATTCCCGCACTACCGCCCGGGGAAGGCCCGTCCGGCCTGCCACCACCCGGTCCAGCCGCAGGCCGGCCTCGCCTTCCTCTACGATGAATACCTTGTGCTCCCCTTTGGCCTCCATCGGAAGGGAGTATAGTCCCCCGGCGGATAGCTCCCTACCCCTTGGCTGGGAAAGCCGGGCAGGGGCGCTGTAACACCACGAGCCGGCAAGCGCGCTGGCCTGTGGCCCTTGGCGGAGCCGCTAGCCCCTCTCCGCCAGGGCGGAAAGCACCCGGGCCGGGGTGAACGGGGCGCGGAATAGCCTCACTCCCACCGCGTCGTAGATGGCGTTAGCGATGGCCGGCAGTGGCCCGTTGATTCCGACTTCCGCGATGGACTTGGCCCCTAGGGGGCCGGTGGGTTCCTCGGAGTCCACCAGCACCACCTCGATCTCGGGCACGTCCAACGCCGAGGGGATCTTGTAGTCGAACAAGTTCGCGTTCAGGCAACGGCCCTTCTCCGTGAACAGGAGCTCCTCCATGAGGGCGTGGCCGATCCCCTGCACGATCGCCCCCTCCAGTTGCCCGGCTGCGAGCTTGGGATGGATGGCCACCCCACAGTCGGCGGCGGCGACGAACCGCTCCACCCGCACCAGGCCGGTGTCGGTATCCACCGCCACCTCACAGAAGAAAGCGGCGAACGGCGGCGGGGATTCCTCCGGCACGAACGAGGCCGAGGCGATGATGTGCTGCTGGTCCGCCACGTACAGCGCCCGGTGGCCCACCTCGGACAGGGTCACGGATTTCCCGGTTTTTGTGCTCGTCACCCGTTCCTCAGCGAGCTTTAGGTCCTGGGGCGGCTCGGCAAGCATCCCGGCCGCCACCTCCAGGATCTTTCGGCGCACCTCCTGGGCCGCCCGCAACACTGCCATCCCCGAGACGTAGGTGGTACTGGAGGCGTAGGCCCCGGTGTCGAACGGGGTGAAATCGGTATCCGAGGAGTAGATCGAGATCCGCTCCACCGGCACCCCCAGCACCTCGGCGGCGATCTGGGCGAGGATGGTGTCAGAGCCGGTGCCGATGTCGGTGGCCCCCACCAACAGGCGGAAGGAGCCGTTCTCGTTCATCATGATAGTAGCGGTGGCCATGTCGATGCCGGTGATCCCCGAACCCTGCATGGCGCAGGCCATTCCCACTCCGTAGGCCCAATTGCCCTCCCGCCGCCTTTTTCCCCGCTTCTCCTCCCAGCCGATCCTCGCCGCACCCACCTGTAGGCACTCCTCCAGGGCACAGGAGTGTACAATTTGTGGCTTTTTTTTGCGGCCTTCACCCAGCTTTGCAAATATGAGGGAACTCTCACCTGCTCGTATATGATTTTTCCGTCTTAGCTCAATAGGATCCATCCCCAGCCGTTCGGCCAGCATGTCCATGGCCACCTCCAGGGCGAAATACCCCTGGGTGGCCCCATAACCACGGTAGGCTCCAGCTACTGGTAAATTTGTATATACTGCCTGACCATGGAACCAGAGATGCTGAGCCTTATTATATAATGGCAAGGTCATAGCTCCAGAATTCCCCAGAACT
>DQVA01000103.1 GCA_015661965.1 Candidatus Bipolaricaulota bacterium | reverse complement strand
CGAAGGGGAAGAGGGTGAGAGGGGGGACCTATTTTGGGGAAACCGCACGAAACCAAAGGATCAAGGAGGGGATAAGTGAACTTAAGAGGTGCAGTACTTTTGGCGGTCGGCCTTTTCGCGGCGTTTGTAGTAGGAAGCGCCGAGGGACCCCAGTACGGAGGAACGTTCAGGATCGCAGCCGACGAGGCTTCCAACCTGAATCCCATCCTCCTCACCGATGGCCCATCAGCCATCGTGGCCGATAGAATATACGAAACCTTGGTTGTCTACGAGCCCGGTCTCAAGCGGATCCTGCCCAACCTGGCCGTCTCTTGGGACAACCCCGACGATCGTACGTGGGTGTTTAAGCTCCGGGACGATGTCCGCTGGCACGACAGCACCAAGTTCACCGCCGAGGATGTGAAGTACACCTTCGAGTTGGTGCTCGACCCCGACACCCACGCCGCTCGCCGGCAGAACTTCTCCCTCATCGAGTCCGTGGAGGTCATTGATCCCTACACGGTTAAGTTCGTGCTTTCCCGCCCCAGCCCCTTCTTCCTCGATGATCTCGCCTTACTTGGGTATATCATCTGCAAGGATTACACCGAACGGGTGGGCCTCGAGGTCACCATCCGCCAGCCCATGGGCACCGGCCCGTTCAAGTTCGCGGAATGGGTGCCTGGGGAATACATAAGGCTCGTCGCCAACGAGAATTATTGGGGCGGCAGGCCCTATCTCGATGAGGTGATCTACAAGGTCATCCCCGAAAGCGCTGTGCAGCTCGCAGCCCTGGAGGCGGGGGAAGTGGATTACATCGGCGGCACCATGGCCGCAGTGGAGATGGTCAAGGCCAACCCATACCTCCGGGTGATAGAGCTTCCCTCCGTGATTTGGAACCACATCGGCTTCAACCTCAAACAGGAGAGGTTCCAAGACGTGAGGGTGCGCCGCGCCTTCTATAACGCCCTGGATCGACAGGGGATCGCGGATGCCGTGTTCTACGGCTACGGTTACGTGGGCAATTCCCCCATCCCCAAAAGCCACGCCATGTATTTCGATCCCGCCGTGGCGGAGAAGTACGCCGTGGAATACGCCCACGATCCCGAGAAGGCTAAGGCCCTGCTCGCCGAGGCGGGTTGGGCCGATACCGACGGCGATGGGATCGTGGATAAGGACGGCGAGCCCTTCGAGGTCACCTTGCTGGGAGTCTCCGGAGGCGTGGAGCTCGAGCAGATCGCCGTCATCGCCAAGGACCAGCTGGCTGAGGTGGGCATCAAGGTCAACATCCAGAACGTGGAGATCGGTACCTGGCTGGATCGGGTGTTCGCCGGCGAGTTCGATACCTGCCTGATCCAGTTCGGGGTGGGCTTCACCCCGGCCCTACAGGAGCAGTACTTCCACAGCGGCGGCCCCTTCAACATCTGGGGCTACAGCAACCCCCTCATCGATCAGCTCCTTGACGAAGGCAAGTCCACCATGGACGAGGCCAAGCGCAAGGAGATCTACAGCCGCTATCAGGAGGAGTTCATGAGGGATGCCCCCGTGGTCCTCATCTGCACCTGGCCCCGGTTCATCTTCCTGAGCAGACGGGTCCACGGGATGAGCGATCTCGACCTGGGGCAGCTTGAGCTGTTGCATAAGGTCTGGGTCGAGGAAGGTTGAGGGTGGGGCCGGCGGGCCCCAAGCCCGCCGGCCTCAAGTCCGCCCGATTTTTCGGGGTGCGAATTGCTCCATTACGTCGTCCGCAAGGTATTTGCCTCGGTCCCCATCGTGTTGGGGGTGACCCTGATCGTCTTCGCCATCCTACACCTCACGCCCGGAGATCCCATTAGGATCATGTTGGGATTCGGGGGCGGAGGGTACTCCGGGGGGACCACCTCCAGCGCCGACGTGGAGGCCCTGAGGGCCAAATGGGGCTTGGATCAGCCGTTTCACGTCCAGTACCTAAAATGGCTCAACAACATGTTCCATGGGGACATGGGCATCTCCATCCGCTTCCGCTGCCCGGTGTGGCCCCTGGTACGGGCCAGGCTTTTCCCCACCATTTCCCTGAGCTTGGTGGGATATCTCATCGCCTTCGTCATCGCCTTCCCCATCGGGATCCTATCCGCCCTCAAGCGCAACAGCCTCCTGGATTACTTCGGAACTGGCTTTTCACTGTTCGGGATGTCCATGCCCAGCTTCTGGCTGGGGCTGATGTTGATCCTGCTTATCTCGGTGAGGCTACGCCTCCTGCCCACAAGCGGCCTGGAGTCGTGGAAGTCCTACATCATGCCCGGCTTCACGCTGGGATTCGGCCTGGCCGGGGGGCTCACCCGCATGGTGCGCTCCAGCATGTTGGAGGTACTGCGGCAGGATTACATCACCACCGCGCGGGCCAAGGGCCTGGTGGAGCACCTGGTGATCATCAAACACGCGCTGCGGAACGCCTTCATCCCTGTGCTCACCATCTTGGGATTCTATCTCGCCTATATCTTTTCCGGGAGCATCCTCATCGAGACGGTGTTCGCTTGGCCGGGGATGGGCCGGCTACTGGTTCAGGCCCTCACTACCCGGGACTATCCCGTGGTGCAGGCCATCGTGCTCCTGGGGGCAGGTACCGTGGTGATCGCCAACCTCGTCACCGACCTTCTCTACGGGGCGGTGGACCCGAGGATCCGGTACGAATAGGAGGGGGGATGAAGGGGGTTCTCACCTTTTTGCGGAGGTTCGGCCGCAACCGGGCGGCCCTGGCCGGTTCCGTCTTCCTCCTGGGGATCTATGTGGTCACCGTCTTCGCCCCCGTGATCGTCCCCCAGGATCCCTACCGGATGAACCTGCGGGAGAAGCTTGAGTCCCCAAGCTCCAAACACCTCCTGGGCACGGATGAGCTGGGCCGGGATGTGTTGAGCCGGATCATGTTGGGAACAAGGATTTCCCTCACGGTGGGATTCATCGCCGCGGGGATCTCGGCGGTGGTGGGGGTCACCATGGGGTTGGTCGCCGGCTACTTCAGCGGGATCATAGATACCCTGATCATGGGCTTGGTGGACCTGCTCATGTCCTTTCCCCCGTTTCTCCTCATCCTGGCGGTGGTGGCCATCGTCCCCCCTAGCCTGGTGAACATCATGGTAGTCCTGGGCCTCACCATGTGGTCCCAGTACGCTCGCATCGTGCGGGGGAACATCCTCACCGTCAAGGAACAGGATTTCGTGGAGGCAGCCCGCGCCCTGGGGGCGGGGAATCTGCGGATCATGTGGCGACATCTGCTTCCAAACGTGATGGCCCCGGTGATCGTGGTCGCCACCCTGAACGTGGCCGGGGCGATTCTCCTGGAATCCGGTCTTTCCTTCTTGGGTTTCGGGGCCCAGCCCCCTACCCCCAGTTGGGGAAACATGATCGCAACCGGCCGGGTCTACCTACGCCAGGCCCCCCACATCGCCACATCGGCCGGGATGGCCATCTTCCTCACCGTGCTAGCTTTCAATCTGGTGGGGGACGGCCTGCGGGACGTCCTGGACCCGCGGCTCAAGGGCTACTGAAAGAAGATGGAGGCAGCTTGAAACGGAGAAAGATAGCGGAGATCATCTGTGAGATTCCTTATTACCAATACTTCCTCACCGTCGAAGAGTTGGACAGGAGTTCCCGGGTCCTGGCCCGGGAGTATCCCTCGGTGGTGCGGTTGGAGGAGATCGGACGATCCCAGGAAGGACGGCCTATTTATGCCCTCCATATCGGGGAAGGCCCCCGAACGGCCTTCCTCTTTGCCACCCCCCATCCCAACGAGCCCATTGGCGCGATGTTGGTGGAGTTCCTGTCCCAGAAGTTGGCCCAAGACCGTGAGTTCAGGGAGTGGAGCGGGTTCAAGTGGGTGTTGGTGAAGTGTTCTGATCCGGACGGCACCCGGCTGAACGAGGGCTGGTTCAGGGGTCCCTTCACCCCCCTCAACTACGCCCGCCACTTCTACCGCCCGCCCCACCACCAACAGGTGGAGTGGACCTTCCCCGTACACTATAAGACCTTGCACTTCGACTCCCCCCTCCCCGAGACCCGGGCCCTGATGAGGGTTATCCAAGAGGAAAAACCCCTCTTCATCTACAGCCTCCACAACGCCGGCTTCGGCGGGGCGTATTTCTACGTCACCGAGCCGTGTGAGCCCCTTTACGGACCTCTTCGCGCCGGGGCGGTGTCCCAGGGGATACCCCTGCACTTAGGCGAGCCGGAGATGCCCTACGCGGTGAAGCTCTCGGACGCGATCTACCTCATGCCCCGCATCCAGGACTCCTACGATTACCTCGCCCGACATTCCCACAAGGATCCCGCCGAGGTGTTAAGGGGGGGCACCAGCAGCGCCGATTACGCCCTCTCCCTCGTTCCCGACGCCTTCGTTCTGGTGTGCGAGGTCCCCTACTTCTATGACCCCCGGATCGAGGACCTGAACCTCTCCGACGTGGAACGGCGCCAGGCGGTCCTCCACAGCGTCGAGCTCTCGGAGGGGATGTACTGGTTCCTTTCCCAGGCTCTGGAGAGGATCCGGAACCACCTCACAGTCCGATCGCGGTTGCGGGAGGCGGTGGAGGAGTTCCTTCGCACTATGCCCGAACACCTTAAGGCGAAGCGCCGCTGGGCCGAATCCGCCCCCGAGCTCTCCTCCCCGGCCACCGTGTCCCAGGTATTCGATAGCCGCCAGTTAACCCGCTTCTACGGGATGCTTCTTTACGGAATGTTTATCCGGATGGTGGAGGAGGAGCTCTCCTCCCGCTCCGCCCACCCGGGGAGAGGGGAGCTGGAGGAGGTGAGGGACCGGGTAGAAGAAGAGCTTTTGAGACATAACGAGATCTTCATGTCCCAACTCGACCTCCGCGTAATCCCCATCCGAAACCTGGTGGCGGTACAGCTGACGGCGGCCCTGGCGGTTGCCAAGTACCTGCAATCCGAGCGGAAGGGAGAGTGACACCGCCTCAGAACCGCGGGGATAGAGAGGTAGCGTCGCAAATAGTAGCGTAACAAATTCTGTGTCACAGTCTGTGGCAACACGGGGGTACCTTAGGGCGGAAAGGAGGTGCCCCGCTGGTGAACCAGGACGAACTGAGATTGCTGTTGAGGGACACGGTGCGGGAAATGGTGGCTGAGGAACTTCAGGCGCTGCTTTTTTTAGAGCGGG
>DQVA01000202.1 GCA_015661965.1 Candidatus Bipolaricaulota bacterium | reverse complement strand
CACAAAGAGCATCTACACCCTGGTGTTCGTATCGGCCCTGTTGGCCCTGTGGGGGGCGGAGGCGCTCCTCCGGCGCCGGTGGGAGCTGGATGTCACCGGGCTGTGGCCGCTGCTCCCCGGGTTGGTTGTGGCCGCCCTGATCTCCCTGGCCGGGAGGACACCGGCCTGCGTGGTCGTCCAGTCCGCTACCCTGATCCTGTACTTCGGCTTCCTCTACCTGTTGGTGGTGAACACCGCCCGGGATGACCGGGAGGTGGCGCTGCTGCTTTCCGCCCTGGTCGCCGCCGGGGTCCTGACCGGCCTGTATGGGCTGCTCCAGTACCTGGGGGCGATGCGAGGGGGACCGGGCACCGGGCTCAATGCAGTTATCTCCAGCATGGGGAACCGCAACTACCTGGGGGGATTCCTCTCCTACCTCGTGTTCCCGGGGTTGGCGCTGTTGGTCTCACTCAAGCGTGGCTGGGCCCGGGGCCTGGCCTTGATCGGCGTTGGATTCGTATTGGCTGTGACGCTGTTTCTACGGCAAACGGGGGTCAGGCTGGGGCTGTTTGCCGGGGCCCTGGTGCTCGCATTTGGGCTCGGCCTTTGGCCTGCTTTCTCCGTCATCAAGCGAGCTTGGCCTTGGTGGGCCGGGGCCGCTGCCCTGTTCGCCCTGGCCATGGCCATCGTGCTTGGTCCCCTGCCCGCCCTGTTCGTGCTGGCGGCATTGGCGGCCCTGGGCGGATGTATGTGGGGGATAGGATTCCTGTTGCGACGGGTCCGCTGGGCCTGGATCCCGGTGGGCGTGACCGCCCTGCTCGCCTTGCTCCTGCTCCTCCCCCCCATCACCCCCATTGGGGCGGTGCGCGAGGCCTGGGCGCGGAACTCCGGCCGGGTGCGGGCCTGGGACTGGTGGGTGGGCTACGAGATGTGGAAGGATCATCCCCTGACCGGGATCGGCCTGGGCGGCTACAAGATCTCCTTCGTGCCCTACAAGGCGGATTTCCTCGCCACCCCCCAAGGGGCGGCCTATACCTTCCCCATCGCCCGGGCCACCCAAGCCCACAACGAGTACGTCCAGGTGGCCGCTGAACTCGGCCTGGTGGGCCTCCTCGTCCTGGCCGTCGGGATCGGCCTGGCGGTATACTGGCTGATCCGGCGGCTCTCCTCCCAGGGAGCCCCGGGGAGACGGCTGGAACTGCTCCTCCTCGGGGCGGGGCTCTCCACCACCTTCGTCCACGCCGGGGTGTCCTTCCCCTGGCACCTCCCCGCCTCCAGCCTGGCGTTCGTGACCGCGCTCGGACTGGCCTTCTCCCCCCGCTACGGCCCGATCGGAAGTTCCCCCCTGCGGCTGCGGGGCCGGACGCTGAACGCCACCCTGGCCGTCCTGCTCACCCTGGGCCTGGCAGTCTCCCTCATCGGAGTCCGGGATCTCATGGCGGACCGCTACCTGCTCACCGGCCGCAACGCCCTCTACCTGGGGAACGTGCCACTGGCCAAGGAGCTGCTACAGCGGGCGGTGTCCTTGGACTTCTGCCCCCGCCACTCCTTGTATTGGTTGGGAATCGCCCACCTCCAGTCCGGGGACCTTCCCGCGGCCCAAGCGGCGTTCCGCAACTGCCTGTCCCGCTACCGGCCGGAGCCCTTGTACATCAACCTGGCCTCGGTGGACCTGGAGCTGGGTGATTACGAGGAGGCCCGCGCCCTGCTGGAGGAACTCCTCGCCACCCGTCCCCATAGGGACACCGAACTCGGGGCCCGGTATCTGCTGGCGGCGAT
>DQVA01000154.1 GCA_015661965.1 Candidatus Bipolaricaulota bacterium | reverse complement strand
TAGCGGGTGCTGAATGAAGGTGCGGCGTTTCTGCTCCCAGGCGCCCAAGAATTTCTTCAGGGCATGAGGGCGCATACGCTTCACCCCTCCCAGCCCGGTCTCGAAATCCTCCGGCTCCAACATGCGGCGGTTGATCACCGACAGTACCAGGGAGTCCACCAGTACCGGCCTGAATTCCTCCATCAGATCCAGCGCCAAGGCGGGGCGGCCGTAGCGGTCCATGTGCAGATATCCGAGGTAGGGGTCGAACCCCACCACATGACAGGCGGTAAACACTTCATTCATCAACAGCACGTAGCCGAAGGAGAGCAGGGAATTGACCCGGTCGGTAGGGGGGCGGCGTACCCGCCCCGGGAACGGGAACCCCAGTTGACGGATCAGCTTGGGCCATTGTCGGAAGTACTCGGACGCCCCCGCTCCCTCCAGTCCCCGCACCTCGTTCAGGCTGGTGACCTTGTCCACCCGTTTGGCCAAGGCCCCTAGGCGGTCCACCGCCTCCCCGAGCCCGGAGATCCCCTCCCGCCCCGCCCGCTGGAGCAAGGTGCGCTGGTTGAGGAGTTTCCCCTTGACGATGGATCTGGCGATCGCCAGGCGTGTTTCCTCGTGGGCCGCCGCTTGGAACTGGCGCCACCGCAGGGGCACGTTCTTGTTCTCGAACGGCTGCAGCCGTCCCAACAGCCTTCCTCCGGAGGACAGGTAGACCAACGGGGCACCCTGTTCCAGCAGGGCCCGCACCGCCGGGGCGGTGACGGTGACGTTGCCCATGATGACCAGCTGGTCCACCTTGGACAGGGGCATCTTGAGCAGGGTGCCTCCTTTGGGGATGTCTATCTTTAGCTGCTCCCCGTCCTTGCGGACCGTGGCCCCGTTTTCGATCACGTAAACCGTGCTCATGGGAGCCAATCCTCCCACCGGAACCGTTCCGCCTGGGGTGGGCCTTCAGGCATACACGCCTCCCGTTGGGCACAACCAGTGCATTTGGCGGCTAGCCTCCCAGGAGGGGGATGAGGATGGCGCAGCAATTCCCTCACTTCCTTCAGCGATTTCAGGGCCAGCCTGCGGAGGGGGCCGGCGAGCCCCACCTCCAGCCTTCGCCGAGAGCCCGCATAGTAGATGTACCCCGTTTCTATTGGCTGGCGGAGCATCTCCTCCAGACACAGGCCCTGCAGGCATACCTGCACTTTATCGCTAATGGAACTACGGAGCTGACCCCGCTTGTACTCCACCGGGAAGTACTGGCCGTCCACCTCCTCCACCAGGTCGGCGTAGCCGGCCAATCCCAGTCGGTATGAATAAAGCGGCACCCGTCGCCACTGGCGTTTCCCCGGGCGCTTTCCCCTTCCCTTCCCGTGGACGCGGCGGTGGAGGATCTCGCCTTCCACCGTGAACTCGTTGTGCTGGAAGGCGCCGGCGGCGTAGGCCAGCCAGGCGGACCGGGGACAGAACACATACTCGGCCACAAGGCCTATGGGAAGTGGATCCTTTATGCCCATCTTTTTACGCCTCCCGTATGGCCCTTGCGCTGGCCGGGGGGCACACCAGGCCCATGCCATGGGTGGTCTTGCGGCCCACACCGGCGAAGAACGAGAACCGCGCCAGGACGTTGACCGCCCGTAGAAGTTCGGGGGAAGAGCCCCGCAGCACCCGGAACCGCGCCCGCCCCACGAACCCGACGATACGGGAGCGGCCATCGTAAAAGGCCTTGGTGCGGATACACGCTTCGGCCAAGGCCACCTTGCGCTCGAGCTCTTGGGGGGATATCCCGAGGGGGAAGGGCGAGAACGCGTTCCACTTGCGGAGCAAGCCCCCGAAAACGAGCCGGGGCAGGGGGAGGGGAAGATCGAGGTCTCCGGCCTTGAATGCCGTGGGGGTGGCGAACCAAAGCTCCACCTCCTTGGCGGGCGTGACCTCGGAGAGCTCTTTCCAAGAAAGCTGCCCGCCCCATGGGCCTCCGGCGGAAAGGGAGATGGGTTCCAGGAAGCGGCGGCCGAGCTTGAGGGGGATGCCCCCGCGTCCCTTCCACCTTTCCCAAAACCGGAAGAACAGTTCGGGCGCGAGGACGGAGACGCGCAGGGTCAGTTTATCCGTGACCGCGGGATTGCCCAGGGGGTGAAGGGTGAAAGGTCGCTGGCCCAGGTGGGGGATGTGGAGGAGTTCTCCTAGGGCGCGATCGCCCCGGTTGACGAATCCCAAGAAGGCTGCGTGCAACTCCTCGGGAGT
>DQVA01000128.1 GCA_015661965.1 Candidatus Bipolaricaulota bacterium | reverse complement strand
GAGGCCGCCCTGCGGGCCGGAGCCGGGCTGGTACACGTGGCGGTGCCGGCCCCCATCTACGGGGTGGTCGAGGGGGCGGCCGTCGAGGCCCTGGTCCATCCCCTCCCGGCGGAGGCGGGCCGGTTCTCCCCGGAGGCGGCCGGCCGGGTGCTGGAGCTCATGGAGGGGATGGATGTGGTGCTTTTAGGGCCTGGCTTGGGAAGGGGGGCAGGCCCAGCCGAGTTGGTGCGGGCGGTGCTCACCTCGGGGCACCCAAAGCTGGTAGTGGATGCCGATGGCCTGTTCGCCCTGGCCCAGGACCAGAAGCTGCTCCGAAAGCGGGAAGGGGAACTCATCCTCACACCCCATCCCGGGGAGTTCGCTCACCTGGTGGGGAAGGACGTGCACGAGGTGGTGGCGGGGAAGATCGAGGAGGCCCGGCGGGCGGCCCGGGACTGGGGGGCGGTGGTGGCCCTCAAAGGCCCGCCCACCGCCATCGCCGCCCCGGCCGGCGAGATCTACCTCTCCACTCGCGGGAACACCGCCCTGGCCCACGGCGGGGCCGGGGACGTGCTAGCCGGCCTCATCGCCGGGCTATGGGCCGGGGGGGTTACCGCCCTGGAGGCGGCCTGCGCCGGCGTGTTCGCGCACGGCCTGGCCGCCGAGCGCCTGGTGGAGGGAGGGGCCGAACGGGCCCTCCTCCCCGGCGAACTTTTCAAGGTGCTCCCCCAAGTGTTCCTTGAGCTGGAGACCGCCGATGGCTAGCCGACTACGGCTGTTCGATACCCACGCCCACCTGGATTTCCCCCAGTTCGACCGGGACCGGGAGGGGCTTATCGCCGAGCTGCGTGCCCAGCGGGTGGCGGTGATAAATGCGGGGTTTGACCTCACCACCTCCCGGGCCGCCCTGGAGCTGGCGGGAAGGCACCAGCACGTGTTCGCTGCCTGCGGCTTCCACCCCCACGAGGCGAAAGCGTTCTCTCCCCAGGCCCGGGAAGCCCTGGAGGGACTCCTCCGTCGGGGGGCGGTGGCGGTGGGGGAGATCGGCCTCGATTATTATCGGGACCTTTCGCCGCGGGAGGCACAGCTTTCAGCGTTTCGGGCCCAGCTGCGGCTGGCGAGGAAGCTTGACCTGCCGGTGATCCTCCACTACCGGGAGGCGGGGGAGGACTTCTTTCGGGTACTCGCGGAGGAGGGGCCGGTGCGGGGGGTGTGGCACGCCTTTTCCGGGGACGCCGCCCTGGCCCGCCGGGCCTTGGCCCTGGGCCTTCACCTGGGGATCGGGGGGCCCCTCACCTACCGGAAGAACGAGCCCTTAAGACAAGCGGTGAAACTGGTCCCCCTAAGCCGCCTCCTCATCGAAACCGACGCCCCCTTTCTCCCCCCGGAGCCCTTCCGAGGTAAAAGGAACGATCCCTTAAAGGTGCGGCTGGTGGCCCTCAAGTTGGCAGAACTGCTGGGCCTTCCCCTGGAGGAGCTGGCGGAGGCCACCTTCGAGAACGCTTGCCGGCTGTTCGGCGTCCGCCCGGAGTGGTGAGGAGGTGAGGGTGAAGATCTACCTTGACACGGCTAACTTGGACGAGATCAGGGAATTGGCGGACCTGATCGATGGGGTGACCACCAACCCCAGCTTGGTGGCCAAGGAGGGGAGGCCATTCTGGGACCTACTCGCGGAGATATGCCGCCTGGTTCCGGGGCCGGTGTCCGCTGAGGTGGCAGCCCTGGACGTGGAGGGCATGGTGCGCCAAGCCCGGGAGCTTGCCAAGGTGGCGGACAACGTGGTGATCAAGATCCCCATGGGCCTGGCCGGGGTGCGGGCGACAAAACGCCTTGCCGCCGAGGGGATCTCCACCAACGTGACTTTGGTGTTCTCCCCCACGCAGGCCCTTTTGGCGGCCAAGGCCGGCGCCACTTATGTGTCCCCGTTCGTGGGCAGGATCGATGACCGGGCCGGAGACGGGATGGAGCTGGTGGCCCAGATCCTTGAGATCTACAGCAATTACGGGTTCGCTACCCAGCTGATCGTGGCCAGCGTCAGGCACGTCAGGCACGTGGTGGAGGCGGCCCTGCTTGGTGCCCCCATCGCCACCGTCCCCTATCGAGTCGTCCGTCAACTGTTCGACCACCCCCTTACGGATCTGGGGATCGAGCGATTCCTGGCGGATTGGAAACGGGCAGCCGGGTGATACCCCGCCGGGCGAGGATCTTCCTGCTCGGGTGTTTCGCCGTCTCCCTGTGGGGGGCCTTCTCCCCCGGCTGGGGGTGGTTGGCTTGGCTCGCCCCGGCCCCGTATTTCCTGGCGTTGGCGGGGGTGGGGCTGAAGCGGGGGGTTCTATGGGGCCTCCTCGGCGGGCTGACGTTCTTCGCCTTGGAGCTTTCCCCCGTCCTGGCTTTATGGCCGTTCCTGGGGGCACTTTCCGTGCCGGCCTGGCTCCTCCTCTCCGCCTATGGAGCGCTGTTTTTCGCCACCCTTGGGGGGCTCGTGGGGTGGCGTGATTCGCCGCCCCTGTGGGCCGGGGCGTGGGCGCTCCTTGAGGCGGCCCGCGCCGCCGGGCCGCTCGGGTTTTCGTTTGGGTCCCTGCCGGTGGCCTTAGTGGGAACGCCGTTCCTTGCCGCGGCCGCCTGGGGGGGAGCCATCCCCCTCTCCCTGGCCGTGGCCTGGACCGGGGCCTGGCTGGCCCGGGGGCTGCGGCGGCCCCAGCTCCTGCCGCTTGCCCTGTTGGGGCCCGCTGCCCTGGGGCTCCTGGCCCTCCTCTCCCCACCTCCGGAGGGGGCGGGGGAGCTGCAGGTGGCCCTGGTGCAACCGGGCTTCCTGCAAGAGGAGAAGCTGAACCGGGATGATCTCCCCCGACTCCTTGCCCGCTACCGTGAGCTCCTCTCCGGAATCCAGGGCCCGGTGGACCTGGTGGTGGTGCCGGAGAACGCCCTGCCGGCTTTCCTGCTGGACGAGCCCCAGTGCCTCGCCCCGTTTCAAGAGACGGCCCGGCGGCTGTCCTGCCGCGTCTTGGTGGGGACCGGGGTACGGCGGGCGGAAAGGGTCTTCAATTCCGTCATCCTTATCGGCCCCCAGGGAGGGGTGGAGGGGATATACGACAAGGTACGGTTGGTGCCGTTTGGGGAGTACCTTCCCGCCCGGGGGCTCTGGCAGGCGCTGGGGCTGGGACCGCTCCTGGAGCGCCTTCTTCCCTATGATCTCTCCCCGGGGACCGGACCGCGGCCCTTGGGGCCCTACGGGGTCATAATCTGTTTCGAATCCCAGTTTTCCTCCCCGGCCCGGGTCCTGGCGGCAACCGGGGCGCAGCTGCTGCTGCTTCCCACCAACGACGCCTGGTTCGGGAGGACGAGATTCCCATGGGAGCACTTCGCCATGGGGGCGTTGCGGGCGGCCGAGACGGGGCGCGCCTTCCTCCAGGCGGCCCAGACCGGGATCACCGGCGGGTTCGAAGGCAGGGGGCGTCCAATGGGCACGCTCCCTGCCTGGGGCGAAGGGGTATTGGAGCTTACCGTGCCCCTCTACCGGGGGCGGACCCCGTTCGTCCGCTGGGGGGACATGCCCGCCCTGGCCCTGGCAGGGGCCCTCGCCCTACTCGGTGCCGTGCGGCGCTTCAGCGGGCGATAGGAGGAAGACGGCCCCGCCGCCTGGGCGACGGGGCCGGGCGGGAACGCCTTTTTTAAAAGCCCCCAGCTTAGGGGGACCCGCTCGCCGGGCCGATGGAATCCGCGGCGCTGGAGAGCTGGGTTACGGTGCCCGTGTTCAGATCGACCAGGTACACCTGGTAGGTAAGGGTACTCGTGTCGTACCGCACGAAGGCGATGGCGTCGCCGGTCTCCACCCACCAGGGATCGAACTCGTCCTCACCCGTGTTGGGGGAGCCCCCACAGAAGGCGTTCAGGTTCTGGGCGGTGGCGGTGGCCACATCCAGGATCCAGATATCCAGGCCGCCGTGGCCGTCCACCCGGTCCGAGGTGAACGCGATCTTGGTCCCGTCCGGGGACCAGGCCGGGGTGGAGAGGCCCCCGTCGGCCGGGAGGCCGGCCACGATCCCAAGGCCGGGATCGATGGCGCCGTCGTGGCCGCCGGAGTCATAGAGTAGTTGCGGAGCAGCGGCACCCTCACGCCAGATCCACAGGGCAGAGCCGCCGTTGGCCGGCCCACCAGAGCCCTTGCTGGACACGAACACCAGGTCCCCATTCACCGGGGAGTAAGCCGGGGCCAGGGCCCAGTCCGGGGTCTGCACCGTGAGCTGGGTGACCGCGGTGGCGATGCCCCAGGGGTAATCCACCGTCCAGATCTCCCAGTTTCCGGCCTGGTCCGAAGCGAACGCGAGCTTCGAGCCGTTGTAATACCAGGTGGGTTGGATCTCTGAATAGGTCTGGATGTCCAGGTGCTCCAATGCCAGATCGCTTACGTCCGCCACCCCGAGGTTCCAATCGGTTCCGTCAAAGAGGGACACGGCCAGCTTGTCCCGGGTGTTCCAGCGGAGTGCCGGGGTGATACCCCCGAACCACAGGCCCTCCTCTTCGGTGCCGTCCAGCTTCACCCGGAAGATCTGCCAGAGGGAATTGCGGTTCGAGGAGAAGTACACCCGGGGGGCCATAACGGTGATCACCACCGAGTCCTGGTCCTTCTTGCCGGCGTTGTCCTCCACCTCCAGGGTGGCCGTATAGGTGCCCTCGGCCTGGTAGGTGTGCTCCACGGGCACGGTCACGTCGGTACCGGTGGCCGGGGCACTGCCGTCCCCGAAGTCCAACGTCCAGGCCACGATCTCGCCGTCCGGGTCCTGAGAGCCCGACAGGTCGAAGGTGATGGTGATCGGCGCCTCGTGGGCGTCCTTGGGGGACCAGTCCAGCACCGCCACCGGGGCCTGGGTGAAAAAGCCCCGACAGGCTGAAAGCCCGATGGCCAGGCCCAAAAGCAGCATTCCCGCCAATAACTTCCTCGTCATGTCTTCCCTCCTTGTACACAAGGTTGCACCGATACCATAGCTGTCGCCACCCGTAGCGCTGGGGACCGGAGGAAGTGGGGGAGGGTGGGTCCGTCCGGCCCGAGGGTGACGGCTGTCCGCTGGGAACCCCCGCTGCCGCTGGGTGTATATTGGGGTGGAAGGAGGGCGGGGTTGGTCCTCGGTGAACTGGAACTGGTGCAGAGAAGCCTAGAGGGTGACCTGGAGGCATGGGGGGAGATCGTGAGGCGCTACAAGGAGGCCGTGTTCGGGGTAGCCCTCGCCATCCTGCGCAATCGAGCGGATGCCGAGGACGCCACCCAAGAAGCGTTCATCCGCGCCTACGAGCGCCTACATTATTACGATCTCTCCCGTAAGTTCTCCACCTGGCTGTTCACCGTGACCGCCAACGTGGCCAAGAACATGCTGCGCAAGCGAAGGCGCCCTGATCCCCAGCCCTCTCCCGGTCGGATCCCAGATCCGGCCGAGGTGGTGTGGAAAGAGGAGTTGCATCACGCTGTGAAGGAAGCGGTGTGGTCATTGCCCGAGTCGTATCGGGCGCCGCTGATCCTGCGGTACTGGCATGAAATGGACTTGGCGGAGATCGCGCGGGTGCTCGGCCTCCGGGTGGGAACGGTGAAGACCCGGCTGCATCGGGGGCGGGCACTGGTGCGCCTGCGGTTGGTCGAACAAGGGGTGATACACGATGTGGTCCAGTGACCTGGAGGAAAGGATCCGAGAGGTTCTGGCCCAAGAGGCGGAAGCGGCCCGGCAGGGCCTGGAAGGGCTGGAGGAGCGGGTGATGCGGGCCATCGCCCAGCGTGTCGCCCGACCCGGCCTGTGGCGGCGCCTCAAGGAGCGGTGGGGGCTTGGTTTCTCCCCCCGCTGGGCGCTAGCCGGGGCGGCCTCGCTCGCCCTGGTCCTCGGGTTCGCGCTGGGCAGGCTGTTCGCCCCCTCCCCGCTGCCCCCCTCCGCCCAGGCGGGCACCCTGTTCGCCGTGGTGAACCCCCAGGCCCACTCGGTGGCGGTGATGGGGGATTTCTCCGCCTGGGAGCCCATCCCCCTGTCCGATCCTGATGGAGACGGGATCTGGACAGCGGTGTTGGATCTCCCCCCGGGCCGGTACGAGTACGCGTTCTTGGTGGATGGCAAGTGGGTGGGACAGGATCCCCAGGCGGATGAGTACGTGCGCAGCTTCGGGGAGTACGCCTCGGTGCGCTACGTGGGGACCGGAGGTGGGGCGTGAAGGGCTGGACCCCAATAGCAATAGCCTTCCTGATCGGGGTGCTGGCCGGGGCCCAGACGCCGTTGGCCCCGCCCGCCTCCCCCGACCAGGTGCTGGAGCTACTGCAGGCCTTGCCCGCTCCGCCCGATTTGAAGGAGTCCCTGGCCGGGGAATTGACCGCCGCCATGAACGAGCAGCGGCTCACCCCGGGGGTGGCGTTGGCCTTCCTGGGGGAGGTGGCGGAGCTGTCCCAAGCGTATCGGGAAGATGCGCTGGGGATCCTCAACCACGCCCTGGCCGGCGGATACATCCTGGACCCGCTGCTCAACGAGGCCCTGAAGGGGCTGCGGCTGGGCAGGCCCTGGCCTGAGGTGGCCGGGGTGCTGAAATTGCGGATCAGACTGCTCGATGCTACTCAACAGGTGCTCCAGTGGCAGGGGGTTGTCCTCAGGCCACTGGGGGAGGCCCAACCCCTCCCGCAGCGCGCCCCCCAGCCCGGGCCTCCGCCCGAGGCGGCACTGGTGCTGGAGATCGCCTGGGCCATCGGGGATTTCCTGGTGGCGGGGGGGAGCCCGGCCGATGCAGTCAGTATGGTGGAAAAGGTGGAGGAGCGGCTGCTGCGGCTGCGGGGGTTGCTCCCAGTCGAGCTGGTGGACCACCTGCTCGCGGAGCTTTCGCCGGCCCTGGTCCGACAGATCGTAGGGCTGGCCCTGAGTCCGGAAAGGAGGTAGTGATGAGGAAGTTCGCGCTATTGGGGATGTTGCTAGTGACCTTGGGGATGCTGGGATTCCCCCAGGTCGAACCGTTGGGGATCATCATCGAACCCCCACAGGAAGGCCTTTCCGTCACGGTGTGGACTGATAAGCCGGTTTACGCCATCGACGACAACGCGGTGATCTACTTTGAGCTGAATCAACCCGCCTACGTGTACATCTGGAACATCGATTCCCAAGGCCGGGTGATCCAGCTCCTTCCCAACTATTGGGAGCAACAGAACTATTACCAAGCGGGGGTACACCAGATCCCCGGCCCGGGGCAGCCTTACCAGCTGAGCGTGGTGGGCCCTCCGGGCACAGAATGGATCCAGGTGATGGCCACTACCCAACCGCTGGCAGGTGTGTTCGGGGGGCCCGGTCCGGGCAACCAGTTCCCCCTGCTAGGGGAGGACCCGGAAGGCTGGCGAGCTCAGCTGGAGGCACAGCTGCTGGGGTTGGTGCCTGAACCAGCTCAGCGGGCGTTCGACTTCACCAGCTTCATCGTGGTGTCCGGTGCCCCGCCGGCCTACGGCACCTTGCAGGTGACCACCAACCCGCCGCTGGCCCGGCTGTATATCGACGGGGTGTTCCG
>DQVA01000248.1 GCA_015661965.1 Candidatus Bipolaricaulota bacterium | reverse complement strand
CGTCCCGGAGGGACACTACTTCGTGCTGGGCGATAACACCATGAACTCCTTCGACTCCCGCTATTGGGGGTTCGTGCCGGTGGAGGACTTCATCGGTGAGCCATTCTTCCGGGTGTGGCCGTTGTCGCGGTTCGGCCCCATGAACGGTTATTTCTGGTCCTCCCGCTGAAGCCCCCCACTAGCCCAGGTTTCCACATCCCCGTAGCATCGGGGCATGGGATACGTGAAGTTCCTGGGAACGGCCGGGGCCCGGTTCGTGGTGGCCCGCCAGCTTCGGTACTCCGCCGGCACCTGGATCGAGCTTTCTGGCACCCAGGTCCTCCTGGACCCCGGCCCCGGCACCCTGCTCCGCTGCCGCAGGGTGCGGCCGGCGTTGGATCCCGCCAGACTGTCCGCGGTGCTCCTGTCCCACAAGCACCTGGATCACTCCACCGACATCAACATCATGCTCGAGGCCATGGCCGGCGCCGGCACCAAACGCCGGGGGGTGCTCTTGGCCCCGGCGGATGCCCTGGAAGGGGAGGACCCGGTGGTGCTCAAGTACGCCCGCCGCTTCCCGGCCCGGATCGAGGTCCTAACGGAGGGGAAGACTTGGGAGATAGACGGGATCCAGGTCCAGGCGGTAAGGCACCGGCATGGGGTAGAAACCTACGGGCTGCTCCTGAACTCTGAGGAGGGGCGAGTGGGGTTCGTGATAGACACGAAGTTCAGCCCCACCCTTCCGGAGTTCTACGTGGGCTGTGACCTCCTGGTGCTAAACGTGGTGCGGCGGGAATGGTCCCCGGATATCGATCACCTGTCCCTTCCGGAGGCGGTGGAGATCATCCGGGCCGTGGAGCCCAAGCTGGCGGTGCTCACCCACTTCGGCATTACCATGCTGCGGGGCAAGCCCTGGGAGCTGGCGGCCCAGCTCTCGGAGAAGCTGGGGCTGGAGGTGGTGGCGGCCTCAGACGGGTTGACCGTGGAAAGCACGCGTTGGCTCAGCCGTTGAGCTTCTTGCGGCGTTTGGCCCGGTACAGGGCTGCGTCGGCCCGCCGCAGCAGATCCTCCACCGAAAGGGGCTCCTCCGGAGTCCAGCGGGCCACCCCGATGCTGAGCCCCAGCCCCACATCATCCATCCCTTGTTTCTTCGCCCAGTTGGCCAGCCGCTTGCGAAGGCGGGCCGCCACCCGACGGGTGGCCCCGTCCGTCTCCGGCAGGACGATCACGAATTCATCTCCCCCATAGCGGAACAGGAGGTCCGACTCCCGCACGCTCTCCTGCAGCACCTGGGCCACCTTCCTCAGCACCTCGTCCCCTCCCAGGTGCCCGTAGCGATCGTTCACGTTTTTGAAATTGTCCAGATCCACGATCATCACCGTAAACGGACGTCCATACCGCTTGGCCCGGCGGACCTCCCGCTCCAGCACTTCGGCCAGATGCCGCCGGTTGTAGAGCCCGGTCAGGGGGTCGTGGATGGCCTGCCTGCGTAGTTCCGCCTCCAGCCGCACCCGCTGGAGCTCCTCGTTTATATGCCCGGCCAGGATCTCCGCGAGGCGGACGTCGTCCTCCGTGAACGCGTCCGGCT
>DQVA01000037.1 GCA_015661965.1 Candidatus Bipolaricaulota bacterium | reverse complement strand
GATAAAAAGATCCTGTTATCCCATTATGTTCGGCAAAGCAGCCAAATACGCGGTCATGGCCCTGGTGGAGCTCGCCGCCCAGGGGAATGGAAGGCCAATGCCGATCAGGACACTGGCCGCGGCCTCCCACGTCCCCCAACCGTTTTTGGCCAAGCTGGTCCCCCAACTGGTACGGGCCGGGATCATCTCCTCCACCCGGGGAAAACGGGGGGGCATCGCCTTCGCCCGCCCCCCGGAGGAGATCTCCCTGGCACAGGTGCTCCGCGCGGTGGAGGGGGAACGGCTGTTCACCGATTGCCCGTTCACCACCGCTCCCTGTGGGGGAAACGCAGATTGCCCCCTGGCCCCGCTCTGGGACACGGTGCGGGACGAGGTGGTCGGCTTCTTGGAATGTACGAGCCTGGCCCGGGTGGCCAAGTTGAAGGAGGGAAGACATGAGTGAACTGCTAGGCGATGCCCGCAAGCGGGCGCTGAAGGAACTCATCCGCCGCGCCCACGCGGGCGCGGACATCGAGGAGCTCAAGGCGGAGTTCCAAGAGCAGCTGGGGACCCTGACCCCGGTGGAAATCGCCCAGCTGGAGCAGGAGCTGGTGCGGGAAGGGATCCCCCGGGAGGAGATCGCTCGGCTGTGCGACGTACACCTGGCACTGTTCCGGGAGTCCTTGGCGGAGGTGGAACCCCTGGCCCCGCCCTGGCACCCGGTGCACATCCTGATGGAGGAACACCGGCGCATGCTGGAGATCGCCGAGGAACTACGGGGGGCAGCCGAACGCCTCACCCGATCACCACGCGATATGAAGCTGCTTGAGGAGATCGAGCGGCACCTCAAACACGTGGAGGAAGCCGAGTCCCACTACCTGCGGGAGGAGAACGTGTTGTTCCCCGCCTTGGAACGGCACGGGATCACGGAGCCCCCCCAGGTGATGTGGATGGAGCACGACCATATCCGGTCCCTCAAGAAAGAGCTCAAGCAGCTGTTCGCCGGCCGGAAGGCCGGCTACGAAAAAGGACTGGCGGAGTTCGCCCGCGCCCTGTCGGATACCCTGATGGGCCATTTCCACAAGGAAGGGAAAATCCTGTTCCCCACCGCGCTTGATGTGATTCCCCAGGAGGAGTGGCCCGCCCTGCGGGCCGATTTCGACGACATCGGCTACTGTTGCTTCACCCCACCACCCCCACCGCCCCCCCGACGGCCGGGAAAGGGGGCCGCCCCCGAGGTCGAGGGCCGCGTAGCCCTGGAAACCGGGGAGTTCACCCCCGAGGAGCTGGAAGCTTTCCTGAACTCGCTTCCGGTGGACATCACCTTCGTGGACGCCGAGGATCGGGTGCGCTACTTCAACCAAACGGCGGATCGCATCTTCGTGCGCTCCAAATCCGTGCTCGGCCGCACGGTGCAGAATTGCCACCCCCAGAAGAGCGTCCACATCGTCAATCGCATCCTAGAGGACTTCAGGGCGAGGAAGCGGGACCGGGCCGAATTCTGGATAGAAATGGGCGGTCGTCTCATCTACATCCGGTACTTCCCGGTGTGGGGCCGGGACGGTCGCTACTTGGGGACCTTGGAGGTGACCCAGGATGTCACCGGGATCAAGCGGTTGGAAGGGGAGCGACGGTTGTTGGACGATCGCCCCGGAGGGGGTGAGTGATGGGGTTGGGGGAAGGTTTCAAGTTCGTGGTCCCCGGGCGGGAACCGCGCGCCAGGGAGGACCACACCTACCAACTGGCGGTGGTGGGCGGCGGCCCGGCCGGGCTCACCGCGGCGGTGTACGCCGCCAGCAAGAACCTGGACGCCTTGCTGATCAGCAAGGACATCGGCGGTCAGACCCTGCTCACCTCCGACATCGAGAACTATATGGGCTACCAGTACGTGACCGGCCGGGAGCTGGCGGCCAAGTTCGAGGAGCAGGTCAAGAAATACCCCATCGACGTGGCGGTGGGGGAGGAAGTGGTCCGGGTGGAGCCGGAGGGGGAGGTTTTTTCCCTCACTACCTCCACCGGAAAGACGCTCCGGGCGCGGGCGGTCATCGTGGCCACCGGCAAGCGCTCCCGTCCCCTGGGGGTGCCGGGGGAGCGGGAGCTGGTGGGGCGCGGGGTGTCCTACTGTGCGGTGTGTGACGCCCCCCTGTTCCCGGGCAAGGACGTGGTCGTGGTGGGGGCGGGGAACTCCGGGGCCACTGCGGTGGTGGACCTCCTTAAGATCGCAAACCGGATCTACGTGGTGGACGTGCTCCCGGAGTGGCGGGCCGATCCGGTGTTGGTGGAGCGGATCCTCGCCGCCGGGGAGATGGTGCGGACCTTCTTCGGCCACGAGGTGGCCGAGATCAAGGGGGAGTCCCGGGTGGAGGGGATCGTGCTCAAGGACCGGGACTCGGGCGAGATCCGGCAGCTCCCCGTCCAAGGCGTGTTCATCGAGATCGGCCTCATCCCCAACTCCGAACCGGTGACAGGGGTGGCCGCGCTCAACGAGCGGGGGGAGATCGTGGTGGATTGCAGTTGCCAGACGAGCGTGGCGGGGCTGTTCGCCGCCGGGGACGTGACCACCGTGCCCGAGAAGCAGATCATCATCGCCGCCGGGGAGGGGGCCAAGGCGGCCCTGGCCGCCTACGCATACCTCCTCGGGAAAGGGGGTTGAGTTGAAGGCGCTGCTCTTCCATCCTGTCCCCGAGCTCAGCCTGTGG
>DQVA01000267.1 GCA_015661965.1 Candidatus Bipolaricaulota bacterium | reverse complement strand
GGCGGGCGCGGGGTCCGTGGGGCCTGGAGGGCGGGGGCCCCGGCGCCCCGGGCGAGGATTTCCTGATCGTGGACGGGGAGGAGCGGCGGATACCGGCCAAGGGGACGGTGGAGGTGCCGCCGGGAGGGATCATCTCCGTCCGCACCCCCGGCGGCGGCGGTTACGGTGCCCCACCCCGCAACTAAGCCATTAGACCGGATGCACTTTGGGGGACACCACCGGATGTCGCTTCCTCTCTGGGATTTCCAGCTCTTTCGATGGCCCACCTCCGGGCTAGCGGTGATGGTGGGAGGCGGGACAGCCGCGGCAGGGGTCCCGGTAGCGGGGGCACTCGGGGCAGTACGCCCCGCAGGGGGCCCGGTCTCCTTTCTCCTCCGGGATCCGGGGCTCCATCCCCGCTGGGAAGGCGGGACGTTCGGTTATGTACAGGGCGGCCCGCGTTAGCCCCAGCGTGGCCTGGGGGTTCTCTGCCACCGCCTGCAGCCACCACCGGTGCGCGCCCGAGAGGAAATAGACCCCCACCACCATGTTCCCGAACGCGCCCATGAAGTATACGTAGGGACAGGCCGAGAAGACCTCGGCGATGCGGGCCGCCGCCTCCTCTGTGGGCGCCTCCCCGATGAGCAGGTAACACTCCTGGTTTACTTTCTCTTCCGCCATAGCCGGAAAAGCTCCTGGAAAGCGGGCCGATAGCGGCTGGCGAACTCCGCCGGGGTCAGGGGCTCAGGTTCGTTCCCCACAGTCACATAGGGCACCCGTATCCCATGCACCGTGAGGTACCCCGCTGGGGTGGGGGCCAGCTCGGCCCAATCATCGCTGCGGTAGGTCCTCTCCATCTCCTCCCAGGGGACGGCGTGGGTGAGGATGCCGTCCCGCCGGGCCCGGTCGTAGCGGGCTTGGTTGCGCCGCCAGGACTCCCGGAAGCTGACCTTCACATACATGATCGCCCCTTCGGACAGGGCTCGCCGGGAGAGGCGCGCTAGTGCCTGCCGGTATGCGCCCTCCCCACCCCGGGAGAATTCCACCAGCAGCGTCCGGCCCGGGAGCCGGGGCTCCTCATCGATCAGGCGGTTCAGCTTTTCAATCAGGAAAGGCCAGGTGTAGTCGTCGGTCACGTAGTAGTTCTCCTCCGCCCGGGCGGAGATGAGCCGGCCTTTTCCGACTTCCTCCCAGATATCGTCCTCAATGAACTTCTCCCATAGGATGGGGAAGTCGTCCAACACGGCAATGGAGCCCAGGTGATAGGCCTCCGCCCGCTCGTCCGGGGACAACCCCTTCAGGAACTGGATGAGCTCCGATTTCCCGGCGGCTGGCCGGCCCAACAGGATGAGATAGGGCAACACCTCCCCGTGTGGCAGGGACCGGTAAACCAGCCCAATCCGCTCGACGAGCTCTTCCAGCACCTGCCAGGGCGGCCGGTCGGCGGCGATTCTCTCTAGCTCGTGTCCCCGTTCGG
This sequence comes from Candidatus Bipolaricaulota bacterium, assembly GCA_015661965.1. Lineage (GTDB taxonomy): Bacteria > Bipolaricaulota > Bipolaricaulia > Bipolaricaulales > Bipolaricaulaceae > UBA3574. The sequence continues at coordinate 4,195 of DQVA01000267.1, read as the reverse complement.
CGTGCCAGTGGGAGAGCCACCCCAGCATCCGCTCCAGGATCTTCAGGTCCACCTGCCAGCGGGGCTCACCCCGGGCCGCCTGCCGGGCGATGGAGACCGCTAGCGGGGCTTCCAGCACCAGGAACCGGTCAGGCCACAGGAGCTCCTCTTCCAGCTTGCGGAACTGGGCGAGGAAATCCTCGTCCCCCAGGGCGGCACAGTAGGCAGCGTGTACCCCCAGGTGGGACTCCTCCACCACCGTGAGGCCCTGAGCCAGGGCGGATTCGATCTCCTTTTGCCGCTTCGGAAGGGCGTCTAGGATAGCTCGGTTCAGCTCCTCTCGCTCCCGAAACGGGTCCAATCCCTCTCTCTCCCCCACCTCCTTCACCAGCTCGGGCAGCACCAGAACCTGCTCCGGGTAGAAGAGGCGCAGGGCCGACAGGAGCTCGCTCTTCCCCAACGCGGGGAGGCCTTCAAGGGAGAAGTAGCTGGGCATCACAAAGACAAATGGGCGGAGGAGGACTCGAACCCCCGACTTCTCCCCCGTGAAGGGAGCGCTCTACCAACTGAGCTATCCGCCCTCAAGACGATTCTAGCCCTGCCGCGGCAAGGCATCAACCCTCCCCCAGGTCCTCCAGCATGGTGGCCAGGGACTCCCCCTCCTTGCGGCGGGTTATCTCGATGAGGCCCAACTTGGTGATGTCGATGAAGTCGGCCGGGACCCTGTCCTTCTTCAGCTCCTCCTTCAGCCGCTCTATCACCTTGCGCTCGTCGGATCTTCTGGCCATGTCCACGAAGTCCACGATGATGATCCCGGAGATCTTCCTAAGACGCAACAGGCGCGGGATCTCGGCGGCGGCCTCCAAGTTGGTGTTCAGGATGGCCGCGTCTTGGTTCTTATGCCGCACGTCAGAACCGGTGTTGACGTCGATGGAGGTGAGGGCTTCCGTCTCATCGATGGCCAGGAACCCACCGCCCTTCAGGGGCACCCGTCGCTGCAGGGCCTCCCTGAGCTGTCGCTCGATGTCGTAGCGCACAAATAGGGGGAGCTTCCCCCGATACAGCTTCACCCGGCCTTTCAGCTCCTTGAGGTGAAGATAGTTCAAGAAGTCCAGGATCTCCTTGTGCTGCTCCTCATCGTCCACGATCAACGAGCTTACGTGCTCGGTAAATCGGTCCCGGATCAAACTCCGCACCAGATCAAGGCCTTGATACAGGAGTTTAGGGGGGCTGGACCTCTCCGCCTCCTCTTCGATCCCCTTCCAAGTGCCGAGCAAGAACTTGAAGTCCCGCTCCAGATCCTCCTTGGGGCGTCCGGCGGCGGCGGTGCGGGCGATCAACCCCTCCCCGGGGGCCTTCAGCTCATAGGCGAGTTGCCTGAGGCGCCGCTGCTCCTCCGGATCGGTGATGCGGCGGGAGACCGCCACCCGATCCTCCTTGGGCAGGAACACCCAATACCGCCCCGGCAAGCTGATCTTGGTCGTGCCCTGGGGGTTCTTCTTCCCCACCCCCTCCCGGCGCACCTGGATGATGATGGCCTGCCCGGGGCGGAGCACCTTCTGGATGGGGACCGGGCCCTTCCAGGGCTCGTACCCGCGGGCGATCAGCATGGCGTCGTTAATCTCATGCTGAGACAGAAACAGCGATTGCTTCTCCCCCACGTCCACGAATGCCGCCCCCATCCCCGGGAGTACCGTCTCCACTTTGCCCTTGTAGATGTTCCCCACCAAGGGCCGATGGCGGGGCACCTCGAAGTGAACCTCCACCAGGCGGCCCTCCTCTACGATGGCCACCCGCTTTCGGGTGCCCATGGGGCCCCGTTCCACCGTGATCAGGATGTGATTCCCCTTCAGCGTAGCTGCCTCCTTCTTCCCGGTCCTAACCAGACCGGTTGGGCGGGGAGGTGAGGGATAGTCCCAGGAGGCGCAATCTCTTCCCGACCCACTCGCCTCCGCTACATCCCCCTTGTCCCCGGACCCTGAACCTTCTGCGCTACCCCGCGCCTGGCCCGTCCTCGCGGACCCTCGCCTCCAGGCGCTGGAACCGTTCTGCAGGACGCTACTGCACCACCAGCCGGCTCAAGTCCCCCACCTCCAAGAAGAGCTCCGTTACCGCGCGTAGGAACCCGAGCCGGTTCTCCCTCACCTTCCGGTCCTCCGCCATCACCAGTACCTCATCGAAATAGCGGTCGATGGGTTCCTTCAAGGAGAGCAGGTGCCGAATGGCCTCATCGTAAGCGCGCTCTTTCAGGGCCTGCCGAAGTTGGCCCTCCGCCTTCAGGTAGGCACGCCACAGCTCCCGCTCGGCCTCTTCCTGGAATAGATCCGGATCGAACTCGGTTTTACCGGAATCCTTGGTGATGTTGCGCACCCGGGAGAAGGCCACCGCCAGCTCGGCCAGGGCCGGCTCCCCCCGCAGTGCGGCTAGGGCCCGAGCCCGCTCTAGGGTTCCCAGGAAGTCCCCCCGGGGGGCGGCCAGCACCGCCTCCACCACGTCGTAGGGGAGTTTGTGGTCGGCCCGCAAGCCAGCCCGCAACCGGTCCACCAAAAAGGCCTTCACCGCTCCGGCATCTTTCCCCCCCTCCACCCGCGGGTAGAGTTCGGCTGTCTGATCGATAAGGGCGAAAAGGTCCAAGCGCAGGTTTTTCTCGAGGACCAGCCGGACGATGCCCCCGCCCCGGCGGCGGATGCCGTAAGGATCCCGGGAGCCGGTGGGGGCCTCCCCGATGCGGATGGCCCCGGCCACCGCGTCCAATTTCTCCGCCAAGGACAGGGCGGTACCCAGTGGGGTTTCCGGGAGTTCATCGCTCCGGCTGCGGGGGCGGAGGTGCTCGCCGATGGCCCGCGCCACTTCCTCCGGCTCCCCATCCAGCCGGGCGTAGATCCCCCCCATCACCCCCTCCAGCTCCGGGAACTCCCTGACCATGTCCGTGGTGAGGTCGGCCTTGCACAGGAAGGCCGCCCGGTCCAAATGGTCGGCAGGGAGCTCCAGTGCCTCTGCCAGGAGGGCGCAGATGGCCCGGATCCTCTCCACCCGCTGCCACATGGTCCCCAGGCGGGCCTCGTAGATCACGTCCCTCAGGTCCCGCACCCTGTCCGCCAAGGGGCGCCTGCGGTCGTTTTCGAAGAAGAACCGCGAGTCCCGCAAGCGGGCCTTGACCACCCGCTCGTAGCCCTGGCGCACCACCCCGGTCTCGTCCGGCGCCCCGTCCCGGAAGCCCAGGAACACTTCCGCCGGGGCTCCATCCCGGGAAAACGGCACGAACTTCCCTTCTTCATGCAGGGTCGCTTCGATGACCTCAGGGGGCAGGTCCAGGAAATCGCCGGGGATGGTCCCCAGCACCCCCACCGGCCACTCCCCCGCCCCCACCAGCCGGCCCAGGAGTTCCGGCGAGAGAGAGGCCTGCACCCGGTGTTCCTCCTCCACCCGCTTGACCTCGGCCCGGATCCTGTCCCCCCGCTCCCCCGGATCGGCGAGCACTTTGGCTTCCCGCAATCTCTCCAGGTAATCAGCGGGGGAAGCCAGTTCCGCCTTCCGGGGGCCGAAGAACCGGTGGCCACGGGTGGTCCTGCCGGCCACCAGATAGCCCAGTTTCACCGGCACCACTTCCCCCTCGAGGAGGCAGACAAGCCAGCGGATGGGGCGGAGGAACGTGAGGCCGGAGTCGTCCCAGCGCATGCTCTTGGGGCAGGGGATCCCCCGCACCGCCTCAGGCAGGATCTCCTGCAACACCTCGGCGGTGGGCCTGCCCGGGGTCCTCACGGTCAAAAACAGGTATTCTCGCTCCCCCACCTTCTTCCTCACCAGCTGATCCGGGGAGGCCCCGTACTTTTTGGCGAAGCCGATGGCCGCTTGGGTAGGGTTCCCGTCAGCGTCCAGGCCCACCGCGGCGGCCGGGCCCCGCAGCTCCTCCACTCGCTCCTCCTGGCGCTCCGGCAGACCCTCGATCAGGAGGGCCAACCGCCGGGGGGTCCAGTAGATCCGCACCTCCCCATGTGGCAGGCGGGCTTCCTTTAACCCCGCGGTCACCCGGTCGGCCAGGGCCTGGGCCAGCCGGGGCGCCTCCAGTGCGGGGAGTTCTTCGGTGCCGAGCTCAAACAGGAATTTCACGGGCCCCCTCCAGCTTGGCCAGGTATCCCTCCGCACACCCCTTGGCCAGGGCACGGATGCGGGCGATGTAGGACTCCCGCTCGGTGACCGAGATCGCTCCCCGGGC
>DQVA01000247.1 GCA_015661965.1 Candidatus Bipolaricaulota bacterium | reverse complement strand
GGAAAGGAGGATTAGCAAATGCCTCGAGTGGCGAAGGGAGAGCGGAAGCATCTGGACAAGATCTCCATCTACATTCCACAGGACAAGGCGGCCAAATATAACGTGATGCCTCGCCTGCGGAAGCTGGCGGAGAAGAAGGACCGCTCCATCAACTACCTCGTGGTCCAGGCCATCATCCAGTACCTGGATCGGGAGGAGCGGAAGGAAGCCAAGAAGTGAGAAAAGGCGGGGGCGGGCCACCCCACCCCCGCCTCGCATCGCTTAGTTCCCAGGAGAGGTCCGAACCAGCTCCCCGGCCAGGTACGCCTGGTAGGCGGACATATCGAAGTGCCCGTGGCCGGAGAAGCCGATCAGGATAACTCGGGGCCGGTCGCTCCGTGCTGCCTCCCGCGCAAGTTCCAAGGCGGCGTGTACCGCGTGGGCGGTCTCCGGGGCCGGGATGATCCCCTCGGTGCGGGCGAACAGGACCGCGTCCCGGAACACATCCACCTGATCAAGCGCCACCGGCCGCACGATCCCCTCTTCCACCAGCCTGGTGATGATGGGGGCCATTCCGTGGTAGCGCAGCCCGCCGGCGTGGATCGGCGGGGGTACGAAATCATGCCCTAAGGTATGCATTTTGAGTAGAGGAGTCATCTCCCCGGTATCCCCGTAGTCGTAGCGCACTTCCCCCTGGGTGATGGTGGGACAGGCGGTGGGCTCGGCGGCGATGAACTCAATCGCCCGCCCCCGCCCCTTGGCATCGTAGAGGAACGGGAGCATCAGTCCACCGAAATTCGAGCCCCCACCCACACAGCCCACCACCGCGTCCGGGTACTCCCCGGCCAGCTCCATTTGGGCCAGGGCCTCCTGCCCGATCACCGTCTGATGCAACAGCACATGGTTGAGCACGCTCCCCAACGAGTACTTGGCCCCGGTGGACAGGGCTTCCTCGATGGCTTCAGAGATGGCGATGCCCAGGGAGCCGGGAGAGTCAGGGTTCTGGGCCAACACATCCCGACCGGCTTGGGTCCGCTCGGAAGGGGACGGAACGATCTCCCCGCCGTAAAGCTCTATCATGGCCTTCCGATACGGCTTCTGGTGGTAAGAGATCTTGACCATGAACACGGTCAGCCCCAATCCGAAGGCCTGGCAGGCAAAGGCCAACGCGCTCCCCCACTGGCCTGCGCCTGTCTCGGTGGTGAGCCGTTTGGTCCCCTCGAGTTTATTGTAGTAGGCTTGGGCCACCGCGGTGTTGGTCTTGTGGGAGCCGGTGGGACTCACCCCCTCGTACTTGTAGTAAATGTGGGCCGGGGTACCCAGGGCCCGTTCCAGGTTCGCCGCCCGCAGCAGGGGGGTGGGGCGCCAGAGCCGATATACCTCCAGCACCTCCTCCGGGATGTCAATAAACCGATCGGTGGCCACCTCCTGCTCTACGCAGGCCTTGGGGAACAGGGCAACCAGGGCCTCGGGGGGCATGGGCTTCCGGCTGCGTGGATCCAGCGGCGGATCCAATGGACGATCAAGATCGGCAAGCACATTGTACCAGCGTCGCGGAAGCTCCTGTTGGGCTAGCGTGTAAACCCTCTCTTTCATGATCCCTCCTTTTTCGGTCCTTAAATCGAAATCAAATATTCATGT
>DQVA01000163.1 GCA_015661965.1 Candidatus Bipolaricaulota bacterium | reverse complement strand
CAGTAAGAAGGGAATGGCGTTAATTATCTCAAGGAAACGCATGATCACTGCATCCGTGCCCCCTCGATAGAAGCCCCCTAGCAACCCCAAGATTCCCCCCAGCAGCATGTTAAGAAGCGTGGCCATCGCACCGATCCCGAGCGCCGTCCTGCTCCCATAGATCACCCGATCGAGCACATCGCGACCGAAGTGGTCGGTCCCAAACGGATGTTCAGCGGAAGGCGGCTGGCGCACATTGAACAGGTCCATTTTCAGGGGGTCGTTGTTGGTAAAGAAGGGGGCGAACAAGGCGAGGTATAGCATGACAAGGATTATCCCCGCGCCAAGGAGCCCTTTGGCATCCCGCCGGAACCTTCGTCCCACCAGGTTCCAGTAACTCTGCCCCACCTGATTTGGCCTCCTGTGGACCCGGTGTAGGTCCCAGAGGGCCCAGAACCAGATTAACCCCAAAAGGCCAACGAGGATCACGCTGGAAAACCAATAGGTCTTATACATCCGGTGGGGGACGTCCTGCACCAGCCACACGAGCCGGCCGCGGGCCGCAGCGAACCCTCCTATCCCCGTGTGCAGGAGGGTGGCCATCAGGAAAAACGCGGCCCTCCCGTACAGCCGGACGTACAAATGGCCCAAGCCGGGCACGAGCAAGGACAGCAGATACCTCATCACCTCACCTCAGTCATAGGTGATGCGAGGGTCGATCCAAGCGTACATCAGGTCTACGATCAGATAGCCTATTTGGGCCGTCGCCGCCAGGAACAACGCCAGGCCCAGCACTACTGCCTCGTCCCTCCGGTTGATTGCCTCGATCATCAATCGCCCCATCCCTGGCCAGGCGGTGGTGGTCTCAGTCAACACCGCCCCGGCGAAAATGGTGCTCACCTGCAGGCCTACGTTGGTAAGCACCGGGGCCATGGCGTTGCGAAACGCGTGCTTAATGATGACCAGGCTCTCCCGCACCCCCTTGGCCCGGGCGGTCTTGATGTACTCCTGGCGCATCACCTCCAGCATGCTAGCGCGGGTGAGGCGGGCGTTCATGGCCATGAGCACAGAGGACAACGCCAGCGAAGGTATGACCAGGTGCCGCAGGCCATCCCAAGTCAGGAACGACCATACCCCGATCGTCTCCCCGCGGCCGGAGATAGGGAGGATCCGGAATATGACTCCCAGGATCAACATGAGCATCAACGCTGTCCAGAACACCGGGGTGGAGATCCCCAGCAAGGCCACGGTAGTGACCCCGTAGTCGAGGGGGGAGTTACGGTAAATGGCGGAAAGCAACCCCGCCGGGATTGAGATCAAAAGCGCGATAATCATCGCGAACACGCCCAGTTCCACGGTGGCCGGCAGCCGCTCGAAGATGATGCCCCACACGCTGGTGTGATAGGTAACCGCCCGGATTTGGCCGTTGAACAGCCCCGAGATCAACCGCCAGTACTGTGTGGGCAGCGGGCGATCCAACCCCAGCTTGTCCCGGATGGCTTGGATCGTCTCCGGGGTGGCGCCCAACCCGGCCATAATCACCGCCGGATCACCGGGGGTCATCTTGAGCATGGCGAAAATGAGAACCGACAGGCCGAACATGACGATGAACATCTGGAGGAGGCGTCTTATCGTGTACGCGATCATCTAGCTCCGCCCCTTATAAACAGGACAACGGGGAGGGGTAGACAACCCCTCCCCGTCTTTTACCCGAGAGTTTAGCCCTCTTCAACCCACACGTTGTTGAACGGGCTCACGATGTCCATGGTCGCTGTGGGGCTGACCTGGTAGTCGTGCACCCGTGTCCTGACGCCCCGGGTCTCGATATAGTGATAGAGGGGGATGTGAACGATGTCCTTGAAGATGATGCGTTGGGCAGCCACGTACAGCGGCTCGCGGATATCGGGGTCGAGGGTGGTGCCTGCGTATTTGATCAGAGTGTCCACCCGCTCGTTCATATAGAAGGAGAAGTTGTTGGCTGTGCCCACGGTGGCGTTATCGCTCGTGAACAGGTAGTACAGGAACGCGTTCGGATCGGGGCTCCCCGACCAACCGATCACGTACATGTCGTACTCGCCCTCGGGCTTCTCCTCGCTCCGATATAGAAGGTCGAGGTAAGGACCCCACTCTAGCGGCTGCACCTCCGCGTCCACGCCATTCTCGATCAGGTTCGTGGCCACCACGGTGGAGATCTGGATCCGGCGTGGGTCAGGAGGACAATAAATGACCGCTTTGTAGCCCTCGGGGATCACCCCTTCGGCCTTAAGCTCGTCGAACAGGGCCTTGGCCTGCTCGTCGTCCTCCTGCAGGGCGATGGTCCTCAAGTACTCCCGGTCGTTAGCCCACAGCGCCGGCGGCACCGCTCCATAGGCCCTCAGCCCCGTCAGGTTCTGGAAGACAGCGTCCACCGCGGCGGTTACATCGAACGACATGTATACCGCTCGGCGGAAGCGGATGTCGTTGGAGGGTGGCTTGGACATGTTGAAGCCAAGGTAGAAATAGGAGAGACTAGGGATTTGCTGCACCACCACGCCCAGGTCGGGGTTGTCCATGAACCGCTTGGCGTCCTGGGCGGGGACGTTATCAGCGATGTCTATGCCCCCGGTCTCCAGCTCCAGCATCATGGTGGCGAGGTTGGGGATGGGGCGGAAGATGATCCTCTCCAAATACGGCTTGGTGAGCCAATAGTCCTCGTTGCGGACCACGGTGATGTGATCGCCCCGCTTCCACTCCACGAACTTGAACGGCCCGGAGCCCACCGGGTTCACGTTGAACTCGTCGTCCCCCATCTCCAGGACCGTGTCCTTGGGGACGATAGCGTAGTTTTCGCCCAGCAGGGCCGGCGCGTAGGGTGCCCAATCGGGTTTGGTGACGAACTTGACGGTGTAGTCGTCGATTACCACCACTTCCTCGAGCCATTCGAACTCCGTCTGGTTCGGGGACCCATTGGCGGGATCAGCGATCCAGTTGAATGTGAACGCCACGTCCTCCGCCGTAAGGGGTTCGCCATTGTGGAACTTGATGCCCTCATGCAGGTAGAATGTTATCTCCGCCCCGTCCTCGGAGATCTCCCAGGACTTGGCCACATACGGGGCGGGTTTTAATGTTTCTGGGTCCAGGCTAAGCAACTCGTCGAACACCGCGTTGATAACATACATTGAGTACACATCATTACAAAT
>DQVA01000187.1 GCA_015661965.1 Candidatus Bipolaricaulota bacterium | reverse complement strand
CGACTCACCATCGAGTGCCTGCCCGGGGGGATCGGGGTGAGGCTGGACACCGCGATATTCCAAGGGATGGAGGTAACGCCGTATTACGACCCGCTACTTGCCAAATTGATCACCCACGGGGAAACCCGGGAAGAGGCTCGGGTGCGTATGTATTCGGCATTGCGCCGCTTCCGCGTTCATGGGGTGGCCACCAACCGGGACCTCCTCCTGGAGGTGATCGCCCACCCCGATTTCGCCGCCGGGCGGCTGTCCACCGACTTCCTTGAGCGGCTGGTGGCCGCCCCGTAGACTGCGGGGCCGTGTTCGAATCGCTTACCGAGAGGCTGACCCAGATCTTCCGGGAGCTCCGGGGGAAGGGGAAGCTGTCTGAAGCCGATGTGCGGGCCGGCCTGCGGGAGATCAGGCAGGCCCTGTTGGCGGCCGACGTCCACTTCCAAGTGGCGCGGGACCTGCTCAAGCGGGTGGAAGAGCAGGCGGTGGGAGCCAAGGTTCTGAAATCCCTCACCCCTGCGCAGCAGCTTCTCGCGATCGTGCGGGGGGAGATGGCCCGCGCCATGGGGGGTCGGGCGACGGCGTTGGCGCTGACTGGCCGACCGGCGGTGGTGCTGCTGGTGGGGCCGGCCGGGGCGGGCAAGACCACCACCGCGGGCAAGCTGGCCCGGCACCTCACCCACAAGGGTCGCCACCCGCTGTTGGTATGTTGTGACCCGTTTCGCCCGGCCGCCGCAGAGCAGCTGGCCACCTTGGCCGCCCGGGTCCAGGTGCCGTTCGCAAACGTACCGGAGCCGGCCTCCGGGCTGAAGGCCGCCCTGGCCGAGGCCCGTCGCAACCTGAGGGACGTGGTGATCGTGGACACCCCCGGGGTGCCGCCCGGGGAAGCCCCGCCGCCCTTCCTGGGGGAACTGGTGGCCGAGGTCAAGCCGGGGGATGTGCTGTTGGTCCTGGACGCTCTCACCGGCCAGGAGGCAGCCCGCATCGCCGAGGCGTTCCTGCCGTTGGGGATCACCGGGGTGGTGCTCACGAAATTGGACGGGGACGCCCGCGGTGGGGCGGCCCTGTCCCTGCCCACCCGGATCGGCCGCCCCATCGTGCTGGTGGGCGTGGGGGAGCATCCTCAGGACCTGGAGCCATTTCACCCCGAGCGGATGGCGGATCGGATCCTGGGCCTGGGGGACCTGCAAGGTCTGGCTGAGCGGCTCCAGGAGGCGGCCGGGGAGCGGCTCGAGGAGACCGCGGCCCGGTTGGCGGAAGGGGCGTTTACGTTGGAGGATTTCCTGGCCCAATTGGAGGCGGTGGGCAAGGCAGGATCCTTGTCGCAGCTTTTGGCCCGCCTCCCCGGGGTGAAAGGGGTGGCGGACGATCCGGAATTGGAGCGGGAGCTCAGAAGGAGTCGGGCCATAATCCAGTCCATGACGGTTGAGGAAAGGCGCAACCCACATATAATCGGGGCCAGCCGCAAACGCCGCATCGCCCGGGGCTCGGGGACCACCGTGCAGGAGGTCAACCGGCTCCTGGCCCAATACGAGCAGACCAAGAAACTGGTGAAGCGAATGCGGCGGGGGCGTATCCCAGCACGGTTCAATCCGCTTGACATGGGGTGATAAAGTGGCAGTAAAGATCAGGCTGAAGCGCATGGGGAAGAAGCGGCAACCCAGCTACCGCATCGTGGTGGTGGAGGCCGCTTCCAAGCGTGATGGTAAGACGATAGACGAGATCGGGCATTTCAATCCCCTGTCCGAGCCAGAGGAGATCCAGCTGGACATCGAGGCGGCCTTGGAATGGCTCCGACGAGGGGCACAGCCCACCCCGGCCGCCCGCCGGCTCCTGTCCCGCATGGGGGTGATGAAAGCCTTCCACGAGGAGCGGTTCGGCCGTGGCGCCCCCGAAGCGACGGCCGAGACGCCCCAGGCGGAGGAGCCCGGCGAGGAGGGGTGAGCACCCGGGGGCTTGCCGTACGGGGACTGCTCCCGGAAAGCAGGGCAGCACCGTGAACAGGGTGGAGCTCGCCCGGTATCTGGTGGGGGCTATCTGCCAGGACCCGGAGGAAGCCAAGGTGGAGCACCTGTGGACGCCTACCGCCGATCTGGTGTTCCTGAGGGTACGCGGGGCGGCACGAAAGAGGCTGAAGCAGGAGGACCTGGCGGTGGTGATCCGGATCCTTGAACGGCTGGGCGGGGGAGGGGAGCGCGAGTTCGTGGTGGATCTCCGATGAGGTTTGACATCGTCACCCTGTATCCCGACATCCTGCGCCCGTTTTTCTCCCAAGGGGTGCTATGGGGGGCACAGGAGAAGGGCTTGATCGCCGTCCACCTCCATGACCTGCGGGTGTTTTCCCCTGACCCCCGGGGGATCGTGGACGACCGGCCGTTTGGGGGTGGGGCGGGGATGGTGATGTGCCCCGAGCCCTTCTTCCGGGCCGTGGACGCCCTCTCCCGCGAGCTCGGCCGCCGCCCTTACGTGATCCTCCTCTCCGCCCAAGGGGTGTTGTTCGACCAGGAGCTTGCCAAGGAGCTCGCCCGCAAGGGCGCGGTTGCCCTCCTGTGCGGCCGCTACGAGGGGGTGGACGAGCGGGTGGCGGAGCTGGCGGATTTAGAGCTCTCCATTGGGGATTACGTGCTCGCCGGGGGGGAGCTGGCCGCTGGAGTGGTGGTGGAGGCCACCGCCCGCATGGTACCCGGGGTGGTGGGAAGGTACGCCTCGGCGGCCACCGACTCGTTTTACGCCGGGCCGGTGCTGGGCTACCCCCAGTACACCCGCCCCCGCGACTTCCGCGGGCTGAGGGTGCCGGAGGTGCTGGTTTCCGGGGACCATGCCCGGATCCGCCGCTGGCGGCTGCGGGAGGCCTGGCGCAAGACCCTGCGGCACCGCCCCGACCTCCTCGGCCTCAAGCTGAAGGCTCGGACCGCTGAGGACCCCGAGAACACGGGGAAATCACATGGTTGAGGAACTGGACCAGATCACGGAGGCTGTTAGCGGGGCCATCGAAGTCCACCGGGGGCTGGCCCCCGGGCTCCTCGAGTCGACTTATGTGGCCGATTTGGCTTATGAGTTGACCCAGCGAGGATTGAAGGTGGACCGGCAAAGGCCGCTGCCGGCAGCGAACAAGGGACTTGAGGTGGACATCGGTTGCCGAGTGGATTTGCTGGCGGAGGACCAGGTGATGGTGGAGCGACTGGAACCCACGCATGAGGCCCAGCCCCTATCGTACCTGTGCCTTTCCAGCCCCCGGGTACTTTTGCTTGATTTCAATGCCGAAGTTTTGAATGATGGTATAAAGAGGTTGGCGTGGTGAACTCCCTGTGTCCTCGGTGATCCCGGTGGTGAGGAACCTTTACGTGGCGTTATTGCACTTTCCGATGCGGGACCGGAAGGGGAAGGTGGTGGCCACCGCCCTCACCCCGATCGACGTCCCGGACATCGCCCGCACCGCTCGCACCTATGGAGCGCGGCGGTACTACGTGGTCACCCCGCTTCCCTCCCAGCGGGCCATCGCCGAACGGTTGCGGGATTTCTGGGTAGAAGAGGAGGATTGGCCCACCCGGAAGGAGGCGCTCGAGCTGGTGGCGATCCGGGAGGACCTGGAGGAGTGTTTCCAAGAGATCGTCCAAGAGGAGGGGGAGGAGCCCCAAGTATGGGGTACCACCGCGCGGGAAGGGCTCCCCTATCCCCGGCTTTCCTGGGGGGAAGCCCGCAAGCGGCTGCGGGAGCGGCCGACGTTGATTTTGTTCGGCACCGGGCATGGGATGGCGGAGGAACTTCTGGCCGCCTGTGATGCGCTCCTCCCTTCCATCCGGGCCAGGGCCGGGTACAATCATTTGTCGGTGCGGGCCGCGGTGGCCATCATCTTGGACCGACTCAAAGGAGAGAACGATGACAGGAATGGATGACCTCATTCATGCCTTGGAACAGGAACATGTCAGGGAGTGGCCGGAGTTCCGGCCCGGCGACATCATCCGCATCTACGAGCGGGTGTCGGAGGGGGCCAGAGAGCGGCTGCAGCCGTTCGAGGGGGTGGTGCTCAGGCGCTCGGGCTCCGGCACCCGGGAGATGGTGACCATCCGCCGGATCGCGGCCGGGGTGGGGGTGGAGAGGACCATCCCCCTGCACTCGCCCAAGCTTGAGCGGATCGAGGTGATTAAGCGGCATGAGATCCGCCAGGCGCGGCCTTACTGGCTCCGCCGCATCACCCGCCTGCACAAGATTCAGTAAAGTCATGGAACCACAGAGAGCGCGGAGATCACAGGGAAAGGAAGATTTCGCGACCTTCGTCCTCTCAGCGGCACTCAGCGCCCTCTTTAAACTCCCTGGTTCAGCGGCTTCGGCATGAAGCTTAGGTGGCCGTGGCGGCGGAGGAAGGAGCCCAAACCGGCCTGGATCGTGCGCTACCTCAGGCGCCGGGGGATGAAGCTGTCCCGCCGCGCCGAGTGGGCCCTGGGGTGGCTGGAGACCATCGTGGTGGCGGGGGGGGCCGCCTGGCTCATCATCTCCTTCGTCACCGTTCGCATGACCGTCCCCACTGGCTCCATGATCCCCACCATCATGCCGGGGGACTCGTTTTTCGTTGACCGGATCTCCTATTACTTCCGCGAGCCGGATGTGGGGGACGTGATCGTGTTCTGGCACGTGGAGGAGATCCGGGTAACCGGGGTCAAGCCCGGCAGCCCGGCCGCCCAAGCCGGAGTCCAAGTGGGGGATCATCTGATGGAGCTGGCCGGGGAGCCGGTTCCCAGCGTGCTCACGCTTCGCCGCCGCATCCAAGCGGCGGCCGGAGCTGTTCTGAGCCTGACCCTGGGGAGGGAGCGGGTGGGACAGCTGCGGCTGGAGCTTTCCGTTCCACCGGGGGCCGGCGACCTGGCTGACCTGGGGATCGAGGCCAAGATCCGCCGGGCGCGCTATGTAAAGCGGCTCATCGCGGTGGGGGGGCAGGAGGT
>DQVA01000131.1 GCA_015661965.1 Candidatus Bipolaricaulota bacterium | reverse complement strand
GGGGGAGGGCCGAGGCGGCGGGGGTGGGTGAGAGCAGCTTGGATGGGGATGCGCATGTCCGGCGGGGCGAGCTGGGCCAGAAGCGAACCATCCCGCAGCCCTAGCAGGGCATGTACGACCGACTGGGGGTGAAGCACCACCCCGATCTCCTCCCAACGGAGCCCGAACAGGAAACGGGCCTCTATGACCTCGAACGCCTTGTTCACCAGGGTTGCCGAGTCCACGGTGATCCGGGGGCCCATGCGCCAGGTGGGATGGGCCAGGGCCTGTTGGGGGGTAACCCGCGCCAGGGCCTGCTGGGGGAGGTCCCGGAACGCCCCCCCGGAGGCGGTGATCCAAACCTCCTCCACTTCCTCTCTTGGAACGCCGGAAAGGAGTTGGTACAGGGCGGCGTGTTCCGAATCCACCGGGATGATTTGCTCCGGGTGCTTCCGGGCGGACAGCACCAGCTCCCCACCCACCACCAGCGATTCCTTGTTAGCGAGCGCCAGGAGCTTCCCCGCCCGGAGGGCGGCCAGGGTGGCGTAGAGCCCCAGCGCCCCCACCACCGCGTTCAGCACCAACTCCGCCTGGGGATGGGCGGCGGCCTGGGCCAACCCGTCCCGCCCCCAGGCCAGTTCCACCCCGGCGGGGAGCAAGGGGCGGATCGCCTTGGCCTCCTCCTCCCCGGCCACCGCCACCAGGGCGGGCCGGAATTCGTGGGCCAGGGCGGCCAGGGCCTGCACCCGTTGGCCGGCGGCCAGGGCCACCACCTGGAAGGGCTCCCCTTGCCCCCGCAGCCGGCGTACCACCTCCAGGGCTTGGGTCCCGATGGAGCCGGTGGCGCCCAGGACGGCCAGGCGCCGGGGGGAAAGGGTCATGTGGCGGGCTGGAGGGCGATGTCCTTGAGCGCGGCGTCGATCTCCTCTCCCTCGAGCACCTCCCGCTTGAGGAGCTCTTGGGCCAGCCTATCCAGGGCCTGTCGGTTGCGCGCGAGAAGCTCCTTGGCGCGGGCATACGCCTGCCGCAGGAGCTTGATGATCTCCCGGTCCACCTGGGCCGAGAGCTCCTCCGAGTGCTCGTCGCTTTTCACGATCTCCTCCCCCAGGAAGATGTTGATCCGCTCCGCCCCCAGGTTGATGGGCCCCAGGGCCTCGGACATCCCGTACTCCACCACCATGCGCTTGGCGATCTCGGTGGCTTGCTTGAGGTCCTCGGCGGCACCGGTGGTCTGGGAGCTGAACCTGATCTCCTCCGCCGCCCGCCCCCCGAACAGCACCGTCAGCTTGTCGTACAGCTCATCGCGGCTGACGATGTACCGATCCTCGGTGGGGAGCTGGAGGGTGAACCCCAACGCCCCCTCCCCTCGGGGCACGATGGAGATCTTGTGTACCGGATCGGCGTGGGGCAGGAGTTTCCCTACCAGAGCATGTCCGGCCTCATGGTAGGCGATCTGCTCCTTCTCCCGCTCGGTGATGTAGATGCCCCGCCGCTTGAGCCCGGTGAGCACCCGATCCAGGGCTTCCTCGAAGTCGGCCATCTCGATCCGATC
>DQVA01000047.1 GCA_015661965.1 Candidatus Bipolaricaulota bacterium | reverse complement strand
CTTACAGGACGGAAACTGGCACAGGCTTAAGGGGAGTGGTCGCACCGTCTACCTCAGGGAGGCCCCGGAGGTTCTCGTTGCCCGCCTCGCGGACGACGGGGAACGGCCCCTTCTCTCTAGCTACGAGGGGAAGGAGAGGCTTGCACGCATAAGGGAGCTCCTCGCGGCGCGGGAGCCCCGCTACTTGGAGGCGGACCTGGTGGTCGACTGCCGGGGGCGCCCCCCGGAGGAGATCGCGGCCGAAATCCTGGCGCGGCTCAAGGAATGCACACGCTTAAAGTAAGGCTTGAGGAGAGGGAGAGGGGCTACCCGATCTACATCGGGCGGGGGCTCCTCTCGCAGCTGGGGGAGGTGGCCCGGCGACACGGCCTCCCCGAGCACGTGGCCGTGATCGCCGATTCCACCGTGGCCGAGCTCTACGGGGAGGCGGCCCTTTCTTCCCTGCGGTCCGCCGGCTACAAGGCCGAGCTCCTCACCTTCCCTCCCGGGGAAGGCTCCAAGACCCTGGAGGCCGCCGCGGGGCTGTACGATGGGCTCCTTGCGCGGAGGCTTGATCGCCGGAGCGCGATCATCGCCTTGGGGGGCGGGGTGACCGGGGACCTGGGTGGGTTCGTGGCCGCCACCTACCTGCGCGGCATCCCCTGGGCCGTGGTCCCGACGACGCTCCTGGCGCAAGTGGACGCCGCCATCGGCGGGAAGACCGGGGTGGACCACCCCCGGGGGAAGAACTTGATCGGGGCTTTCCACCAGCCGCGGTTCGTCCTCACCGATCCGGAAACCCTTTCGACCCTTCCCCGAAGGGAGCTCCACGCCGGCCTCGCCGAAGTGGTAAAGAGCGCCCTCATTTGGGATGAGGCCTTGTTCCGCTTCATCGAGGAAAGGCTCGCGGCACTCCTTTCCGGGGAGCTTGCGGCCTTGGAGGGGGCGATCGCCGGGGCGGCACGGGTCAAGGCGGAGGTCGTCTCCCGCGACGAGCGGGAAGGGGGCTTAAGGAGGATCCTCAACTTCGGCCACACCATCGCCCATGCGCTTGAGGCGGCCACCGGGTACCAGCACCTCCTCCACGGCGAGGCGGTGGCCTGGGGGATGCGGGCAGCGGTCTGGCTCTCCCAGGAGCGGGGCCTCCTCGCCTCCGCCGAGCGGGCCCGCGTCGAGGCACTTCTCCGCCGGCTCCCGCGGCCACCGCTCCCGGAGCTCTCCCCCAGGGAGCTCCTCGACTGCATCCGTCACGACAAAAAGGTCCTCGGGGGCAGGCTCCACTTCGTCCTCCTCCGCCGGATCGGCGAGGCCGTGGTGAACACGGGGATCGGCGAGGAAGCCCTCCTCGCCGCCTGGAAATACCTTGAGGACCTGCAAAGGGGGAACCCATGAGCCCACAAAGCACGGTAAACCCGGCACGCCCAACCCGGCACGCCTCACGGATCCTGGTCCTGCACGGGCCGAACCTGAACCTACTCGGGGAGCGGGAGCCCCAGGTCTACGGGCGGATGACCCTCGAGGAGCTGAACCGCGCCATCGCGGAGTTCGCCGCCAACCAGGGCGTCGAGGTGCGGATCTTCCAGTCGAACCACGAGGGAACCCTGATCGACCTTTTGCACGAGCACCGGCGCTGGGCGGAAGGGATCGTGATCAACCCCGGGGCCCTCACCCACTACAGCTATGCCCTCCGCGACGCCATCGCTGCCGTGGGGATCCCCGCGGTGGAGGTGCACCTCTCGGACATCCACTCCCGGGAGCCCTTTCGGCAGGTCTCGGTGATAAAGGACGTCTGTATCGCCCAGCTTGTGGGAAAGGGCCTTGGTAGCTATCTCGAGGGGATCGAACTTCTCCTGAAGGGGGCAAAGGGTGCCGCGGGGGCTGGCTAACCGGATGGAAAGGCTCTCCCCGTCGGCCACCATGGAGGTGCGCCGGCGGGCGGAGGAACTCCGGCGGCAAGGGGTGGAGGTGATCGACCTCGGGCCCGGGGAACCGGACTTTCCCGCCCCTGAGCCCGTGCGTGGCGCTGCGAAAAGGGCCGCCGCGCGAGGCTACGCGCCCTATGGCCCCGCGGCAGGGCTTCCCGAGCTCAGGGAGGCGATCGCCGCCCGCTATCGGGAGGACCATGGGGCCGCCTACTCCCGCGAGGAGGTGCTCGTCTGCGCCGGGGCGAAGCACGCCCTGTTCACCCTGGCCCTGGCGCTCTTTGCCGGAGGCGATGAGGTCCTGATCCCGACGCCTTATTGGGTCACCTACCCGGAGGTGGTAAAGCTCTGCGGGGCCGCGCCGATCACCGTCCCCACCTATCCCGAGGACGGTTTTCACCTGCGGGCCGAGGCGCTCGCGGAGCGCATCTCCCCCCGCACCAAGGCCCTGATCCTAAACTCCCCCTGCAACCCCACCGGGGCGCTCCTCTCGCCGGGGGAGCTCGAGGGGATCGTCTCCCTCGCCCAGGAGCACGACTTCTACGTGATCTTCGACGAGGCCTACGAGCTCATCGTCTACGAGCGGGGCCCTTTCTCGGCGGCTCCGTTCAAATGTGAGAACGTGATCGTGGTGGGCTCCCTTTCCAAGAGCCACGCCATGCCCGGCTGGCGGATCGGCTGGATCCTGGGCCCCCGAAGTGCGATCCGGGCCGTGACCGCGGTGCAGTCCCACTCCATCACCCATCCCTGCTCCGTCTCTCAGCGGGCAGCCTTCGCCGCCCTCACCGAGGCCCGGGACGCCGCCGCCCCCATGGTTGCCGAGTACCGGGCCCGGCGGGACCTGGTGGTGGCGTCCCTAAACCGGATCCCCGGCG
Organism: Candidatus Bipolaricaulota bacterium; assembly: GCA_015661965.1. Taxonomy (GTDB): domain Bacteria; phylum Bipolaricaulota; class Bipolaricaulia; order Bipolaricaulales; family Bipolaricaulaceae; genus UBA3574. The sequence goes on along the minus strand of DQVA01000047.1, from coordinate 1,729 downwards.
TCCGCTGCCCGACCCCGGAGGGGGCGTTCTACGCCTTCCCGGACGTCTCGGCCTTCCTCGGGGGGGACTCCGTGGCCCTGGCGCGCTACCTCCTGGAGGAGGTTCATGTAGCGGTGGTCCCGGGGCGGGCGTTTGGCCGCGACGGCCATCTACGCCTCTCCTTCTCCCGCTCCCGCGAGGAGCTTGCGGCGGGCCTGGCGCGCCTCAAGGAGGCCTTGGAAGTGCTCGGGGGGAGCCATGCCTGAGGTGCCCGTGGCCTTCCAGGGGGCCCGGGGGGCGTTCTCCGAGGAGGCCGTGGTGGCCCACTTCGGGGAAACGGCCCGGCCGCTTCCCTGCCGCAGCTTCGCCGAGGTCTTCTCCAGGGTGGTGGGTGGGGACGCCCACTTCGGGGTGGTGCCGATAGAAAACTCCCTGGCCGGGAGCATCCACCAGGTCTACGATCTCCTCCTCGCCCGCGACCTCCACATCGTGGGGGAGGTGGAGATCCGGATCTCCCACCACCTCATAGCTCTGCCCGGGGTGAAGCTCGCAGATGTGCGTCGAGTACTCTCCCACCCCCAGGCCCTGGCCCAGTGCCAGGGGTCGCTGGCGCGGCTCCTCCCCGAGGCGGAGCCCGTGCCCACCTACGACACGGCCGGGAGCGCGAAGCTCCTGCGGGAGGAGCAGATCCGCGATGGCGCTGCCCTCGCCTCCCGCCGGGCCGCCGCGATCTACGGCCTTGCCATCCTGCACGAGTGCCTGGAGGACGACCCGGAGAACTACACGCGCTTTTTGGTGCTGGCTACCTCGCCGATGGAGCCCCAGGGGGCGGCCAAGACCTCCCTCGTCTTCTCCGCGAAGAACGCACCCGGGGCGCTCCACCGCTGCCTGGGGGCATTCGCCCGGCGTGGGATCGACCTCACCAAGATCGAGTCCCGCCCGCTTAAAGGAAAACGCTGGCAGTACGTGTTCTATGTGGACTTCGTCGGGAGCGTCCACGAACAGCGCTGCCGGCAGGCCCTCGAGGAGCTGCGCGGCATGGCCACCTTCCTGCGGGTGCTCGGCTCCTACCCCCGCAGCGTGTGAACCCCTGGCCTCCAAGGGCTTACCTTACCCCCTGCCGCAGCCTGGGTATACTCGGCAAGGCATGGAACTCACCCCGATGATGCGCCAATACCAGGAGGCCAAGGCCCGCTACCCCGATGCGATTTTGTTCTTTCATCTGGGTGACTTTTACGAGACGTTCTTCGAGGATGCCGAACTGGTGGCCCGGGAGCTGGACATCACATTGACCCAACGGGACGGGCACCCCATGGCCGGGGTGCCGGTGCGGAAGGCGGAGGTGTACATCCACCGGCTCCTCAAGCGGGGCTACAAGGTGGCCCTGTGCCAGCAACTGGAGCGGCCCGGAAAGGACAAGAAGCTCCTCAAGCGGGCGGTGGTGCGGGTCCTCACCCCAGGGACGATCCTGGAGGAGGAGGCGCTGGAGGCGGGCCAGGACATGTACCTGGCCGCCCTATGGCCGGAAGGGGACAAAGTAGGTGTGGCATGGGCGGAGGCCGCCTCGGGCGAGTTTTCCGGTGCCGAGCTCCCACCCGCGGAGCTACCCAACCTGGTCGCTCGCCTTTCCGTGCGGGAATGGCTCCTCCCGGAGGGGTGGCAGCCCCCCTGTGAGCTGCCCGGCGCCCACACCCTACGCCCCCGCGAGGATTTCTCCGCCGCCCCCCTGGAATCCCGCTTCCCCGGGGCG
>DQVA01000168.1 GCA_015661965.1 Candidatus Bipolaricaulota bacterium | reverse complement strand
TCGGCCACAATCTCGATGGGTTGGACGCCCCCGGGGATGGTCCACAGGGTGTAGTCACCGGAGGTGGGGTCCAACATCCCGATAGCTGGCCGGGCGATGTCGGTGAACCATACCCGTCCCTGGGCATCCACATCCAACCCCACCACGATCGCCCCCGGGGGGACACCGTAGAACAAAGCGGTATCGGAGGCGGGATCGAGATTCCCGATGGCGTCACCGCGCTGGCTGAACCACACCCGCCCGTCCGGGGCTAGGGCCACGTCCTCTACGTAAGTGCCCGGATACAGGGCTGACCACTCAGTGAACGGCCCACTCGTGGTCCTGGTGAGCAAGGCGATGGGCGGAGGCAACATGGGATTGCCCGGATGCACCTCAGGGGCCACCGTGTTCATCACCGGGTCCACCGGGAACACGGCCGGCGACACCGGCTGGTCAGGAAACGTGAACAAGGGCAAGGTGACCGCCACCTGGCTGGGGGAGAACCGGACCATCTTGCCCCCGGTCCGTTGGTTGAGCCACAGGTTGACGACCCCGGGACCGGAGGGAGCCGGGACCAACTTGGCGGGCCAGCCGCCGCTGGTGGGCAGGTTCCAGCCCGCCCCGCCGCTGGTGAATACCACCGCCCTGAGGGCATCCTCCAGGGGGACGGTGAAATAGATCATCTCCTGTCCCTCCACCCAGATGCCGGCTGGGCTGGCCCCCACATCCCGCTCGGCGATGGTGTTTCCCGCCGGGTTCAGCTTGCCGATCTTCTCCCCACTGAACTTGGTGAAGTACACCATGCCGTCGGTGGAGAAACTGAGGTCCACCGGCAACGAATCCGGGGTGGGGACCGGCCACAGGGTGATCTCCGCCTGTTGGGCCAATCCTAACGAGGGCAACAGGACCAGAAGTGAAACCACAAGATACGCTCTTTTCATATCAAACCTCCTAGAGGATCTACACCACCATAGCCCTTACGGTTGCAAAAGACAATCTCGACCAGGGCCTCTTTGGGCTCCCACGCGCCGCTGCCGGAAAGGGGCCCTGTCCCTCTCCACCAAGGGGAGTCCAGGCTGGTGAGTTAGGGGGCCTGGGCAGGGTGAACTATATCGACTCTCCCCAACTGGCCGACCACTGCAGGTGGTGACCGAGGTGCGGTAGCGGGGAGGGGGCAAGTTGCGGTGCCGGGGAAACTTGGTAGCATTGGTAATCTGCTTTACGGTGGTGTACTGACAGGGGTGAAGACAGCAATTGAGTTTGCCCGCCGGTGGGGGAAACGGATCCTCGGCTATTCCCACGCCCACAATCTGAATCCCAAGTTTTTCCTGGGGTTGTCCATCGTGGGGACCACGATCCATCTCCTCTACTACCTGCCCTGGTTCAAGGCCAGCCAAGCGGAACTCGCGTTCCTGGTGACCTTGAGGACCCTGGCCCTGGTAGGGCCGGCCTACATCATGCTCCGGGGGCGCGGCATCGCGAAAACGGTCAACCTGTCTTTGGTGGCGAGCTGGACCCTGGGCACCGCCTGGCACGTGTGCTACTTCGTCTACCTTTAACCGGGAACCCCTAACCCCTTTCCAGTAGCTCCGCTTCCAGGAAGTCGGCCACCAGTTCCGGATCCCGCGGGAGGACCGGGACCGCGTCCGGGAGCCGGGGCTGCCGATCGGTGACCACCGCCAGCACCGGGATCCGCCCGGCCAAGGGCTCCCCACCCCGGTAGATCTCGATCTTGGGGTAACTCGATGACTTAAAACCCTCCAGGAGCACCAGGTCCAGGTCGGTGAAGTACCGCTCGATGTACTCCTCCAGGGGGGTCTTGGCGTGATCCCAGAACAGGGCCGCGTGGGCATCCGAGTAGAGGAGGACCCTTTGGGCGCCGGCTTTGCGGTGGAAGTAGGTATCCGTCCCCGGGATGTCCGGCTCCACCTCCGGGGCCACGTGCTTGGCGGTGCCCACCCGGATCCCCCGGGCGGCAAGCACTGGGATCAGCGCCCGCAGAAACGCGGTCTTCCCCGCCCCCTTGTGCCCGATGAACGCCACCACCTTCAT
>DQVA01000249.1 GCA_015661965.1 Candidatus Bipolaricaulota bacterium | reverse complement strand
CGCTCCCTCCTCATCGTTCCCTACGCCATCCCCGCCTTCATCTCCATCCTCATCTGGCGGGGGTTCTTCAACACCCATGTGGGGCTCTTCAACCAGGTGCTGGGCCAGTGGTTCGGGGTCAGGGTGCCTTGGCTCACCGATCCCTTCTGGGCCAGGTTCTCGGTCCTGTTCGCCAATGCATGGCTCACCTACCCCTACATGATGCTCATCTCCCTGGGGGCGCTGCAGTCGATCCCGGGGGAGCTCTACGAGGCGGCCGCCATCGACGGGGCCGGCCCCTGGCAGCGGTTCACCCGGATCACCTTCCCGCTCCTCATGGTCTCCTTGGCCCCGCTCCTCATCGGCTCCTTCGCTTACACTTTCAACAACTTCACCCTGATCTGGTTGCTGACGGGCGGCGACCCGGTGGTGGCGATCGGCGAGCGGGCGGGGGCGACGGACATCCTCCTCTCCTACGCCTACAGGCTCGCCTTCGAGGGGGCCCGGGGGAACGAGATGGGGATGGCCTCGGCCCTGGCGGTGAACATCTTCCTCATCGTGGCCCTGCTCTCGGGGATCGGCTTCGCCCGCACCCGGATGCTGGAGGAGGTGTCCCGTGGCATGTAAGAGGAGGGCCGCGTTCTGGCTGCGGCGGTTCCTCAGGAACTTCCTCGCCTGGGTGGCCATCGCCTTCGCCCTCTTCCCCGCGGTGTTCGTCCTCGGCACCTCCTTCAACCCGGCCAACAACTTGAGCACCACCCGGGTCATCCCCCGCAGCCCCACCCTCGCCAACTACCGCCAGCTCCTCTTCGACCAGCCCTTCCCCATCTGGCTCTGGAACTCCGTCAAGGTGGCGGGGATCTCTTCTTTCCTGAGCGTTTCCCTCTGTGCCCTGGGGGCCTACGCCTTCTCGCGCTTCCGCTTCACGGGGAGGAGGGCGGGCCTCCTCACGCTCCTTTTGGTGCAGATGTTCCCCCAGGCCCTGGGGATGGTGGCGATATTCCTCCTCCTCAAGCGGATCGGCGAGTACATCCCCTGGCTGGGCCTCAACACCCATCCCGGCCTGATCCTCGTCTACCTGGGAGGCGCCCTGGGGTTCAACACCTGGCTCATGAAGGGCTACTTCGACACCATCCCCCTTTCGCTGGAGGAATCGGCGTTGGTGGATGGGGCCACGCCGTTCCAGGCCTTCCGGTGGATCATCCTGCCCTTGGCCCGGCCCATCCTGGCGGTGATCTTCGTGATCCAGTTCATCACCCTGTACTCCGAATACCTCCTGGCGAGCATCCTGCTGAAGGGGGAGCGGATGTACACGTTGGCGGTGGGGATGAGGATATTCATCGGGGAGCATTACCGGGACCGGTGGGGGATCTTCGCCGCCGGGGCGGTGATCGGGGCCCTGGTGGTGTTGGTGATCTTCTACGCCCTGCAGTCGCAGATCATCTCCGGCCTCACCGGAGGGGCGGTGAAGGAGTGATCCCCTACATGGGGAGGCGGCGGTAGAAAACGAGGCGGGTATCCCCGTAGTCCCGTACCGACTGGAGCTCCAGCTCTCCGTACCGCTGAGCGGGCTCGGTCTTGTGGAACACCTCCACCACTACCATGGCCTCCGGGGCGAGGGGACAGAACGTCCCCAAGGCCGCAGTCGCCCGCAGGGCGAGGTCGCCCCCGTAGGGGGCGCCCACGAAGGCGATGTCGAACTTGCGCCCCCGGCGGGCCAAACTGCGGATGGCCTCCAGGGCGTCCATCTTGATCACCCGGGCCCGGTCCTGGTAGCCAAGGCGTCTTAAGTTCTCCCGGATGATGCGGATCGCCTTCCCGGATGAGTCCACGAACGTAGCCGCCTTCGCCCCACGGGATAGGGCCTCCAGCCCCACCGCCCCGGTGCCGGCGAACAGATCCAGGAACCCCGCTCCTACCACCCGTTGCCCCAGGATGTCAAACAGGGAGGTGCGCACCCGATCCCGCAGCGGGCGGATCCCTGCCCCGTGCCATTCCGCCAGCCTATGGCCCCGCTTTTCCCCCCCGATGATCCTCACCTTGCGTTCCCCCCAGTTCCCGGTACGATCGGACCCGGTCCTGCGCAGGATATCCCAAACCGGCAACACTTTCCGCTTGCCTGCGTGGTGGCCGGAGGCACGGGCATGAAATATGACGTGGCGATCGTGGGAGCTGGCCCGGCGGGGCTGTTCGCGGCCATGGAGCTGGCCGAAAGCGGCCTCAAGGCGGTGGTGCTGGAAAAAGGCCTCGCCCCCAAGGAGCGGAAGAGTATCACCTGCGGGGTGGGCGGCGCTGGCACCTTCTCAGACGGCAAGCTCAACCTCACCCCCAAGATCGGCGGGGATCCGGCCGCCATCGGCTGCAGCCCCGGGGAGCTGGAGGCCCTGATCCAAGAGGTGGACGCAGCCTTCACCCGCTATGGGGCACCGGAGAAGTACTCGGGCGAGGACCGGGAGGCCCTAGCCGCCCTCAAGAAAAGGGCGGCCGAGGTGGGCATCGAGTTCATCGCTGGCCGCCAGCGCCATATCGGCACCCGCCGCATCCGGGAGGTCATCGACGCCATGTACCAGGACCTCCTGGCCCGGGGGATCGAGTTCCGCCTCGGGGTCGAGGTCAGGGCTATCTCCAAAGATAACGCGGGGTTCCGGATCGACCTGGCAGGGGAGGAAATCCTGGCGGAGAACGTGATCGCCGCCCCGGGACGGGTGGGGGCGTACTGGCTGCGGGAGGTGGCCCGGGCGCTGGGGGTGGGTCCGGAGTTCGGCCCCTTGGACGTGGGGGTGCGGGTGGAGTTTCCGGCCGAGCTCTACCAGCCCATCGAGCGGGTGATGTACGACGCCAAGTTCCGCCTCCGAACGCGCACCTACGACGACATGGTGCGAACCTTCTGCACCAACCCCCGTGGGTTCGTGGTCAAGGAGGATTATGACGAGTTCGTGTTGGTGAACGGCCACGCCGAGAACAAGAAGAAGACCGAGAACACGAATTTTGCACTGCTGGTGCACATCGAGCTCACCGATCCAGTGGAGGACACCACCGAGTACGGCCGGGCGATAGCCAAGCTGGCCACCACCATCGGGGGGGGCCGGCCCATCCTGCAGCGCCTAAAGGACCTGGATCAGGGGCGGAGGTCCACCGGCGAGCGGATCCGGCGGGTGCCTATCCACCCCACGCTCTCCGAGTACACCCCGGGGGACATCTCCATGGCCCTGCCCCAGCGGGTGGTGACGGACATCCTGGAGGGGATCGAGCGGCTGGACCGGATCATGCCCGGTCTGGCCGCCGATAGCACCCTGATCTACGCCCCGGAGATCAAGTTCTACGACACCCGCTACCGGGTGCAGGCTGGGATGGAGACAGAACTTCCGGGCTTCTACGTGGCCGGGGATGCCTCCGGTCATTCCCGGGGCATCGTGTTCGCCGCCGTCACCGGCATCCTCGCCGCCCGCCACATAAACTCGGAGACGCGTAATGGGTGACTGGTTCATCCACATCAGGGAGAAGTTATGATCTACGGAAAGGACGTGAGGTTGAGGGCGATCGAAAGGGAGGACATCCCCCGCTTTGTGCGCTGGTTCAACGACCCCGAGGTCCGTAGGTTCCTCTCCATGTACGAACCCATGTCCCGCGCCCAGGAGGAGCGCTGGTTCGAGTCCTATCTCTCCCGCAAGGACGACCTCATCCTGGCCATCGAGGTGCGGGAAGGGGATTCCTGGGTCCACGTCGGAAACATCGGCCTGCACCGGATAGACTGGAAGAACCGGGTGGCCACCCTTGGGATCGTGATCGGCGATAAGGGGTACTGGGACAAGGGCTACGGCACCGAGGCAGTACGGACCATGCTCCGCCATGCGTTCTTCGAGCTGGGGCTGAACCGGGTGGAGCTTGAGACCTACTCCTTCAACCCTCGGGCCCAGCGCTGTTACGAGCGGGTCGGCTTCCGGAGGGAAGGGGTGCGCAGACAGGCCCTATACCGCGATGGGAAATTCCACGACGTCATCACCATGGGCATCCTGCGGGTCGAATTCGAGGAGGGAGGGGGTGGCTAAGGCGGCCCGGGAGGGCGAGATCGTTCGCATCCCCTGGGCCGGAGGCGGGGGCCAGCGAACACGCCTGCCCCGATTCAAAAACCGCGCCTGTTCCCCTTTCGGGCGGTGGACCAGGCTTCCCCTACACTCCCCCGCTCTTTTTGCCTAGAAAGGCGGCACTTGTGAAAGCAAGCTTGGATCGAGTGGTCGAGCGGCTCAAGGCGGCTCGGCGGGCATTGGTGATCGGGCATGTACGGCCGGACGGGGACGCCATCGGCTCGGTGGCGGCCCTGACGTTAATCCTCCGCTGGCTGGGTAAAGAGGCGGAAGGGTGCATCCCCGACCCCGTGCCCTGGTTCTACCGGGAGATCCCAGGGACGAGGGTCCTCCGCAGCGTGGAGGAACTGCGGGGCAGGGAGTTCGATACCACGGTAGTGGTGGACACCTCCTCCCTTTCCCGCATCGGGACTGCGGCAGAGCTCCTCTCGGGGCAGGAGCCCGACGTGGTGATCGACCACCATGTCACCAACACCGGCTTCGGCGCCCTCAACTTCTGCGATCCCTCCTACGCGGCGGTGGCCTTGATCGTGCACGAGATCGGGAAGCGCCTGGTGGAATATGACCGGGAGCTGGCCGAGCTCTTGCTTTTAGGCCTGGCCACCGACACGGGGTTCTTCAAGTACGGAAACGTGGACGCCCAGGTGTTCGAGGCGGCGGCGGAGCTGACCCGCCAGGGTGCCAGCATCCAACCGATCGCCTCGGCAGTGTTAGAGCACCGGACCCCGAACACCATGCGACTGCTTGTCGAGATGTTGAGCACACTGCAGCTGGAGGCCGGGGGCCAGCTGGCCTACGCTTACGTGTCCGCGGACATGCTCAGGCGCACCGGCTGCAGCGAGGAGGACACCGAGGGGTTCGTGGGGGAGCTGCGGGCCATCCACGGGGTGGAGGTGGCGGTCCTGTTCAGCGAGTGGCCGGAGGGGGAGGTGCACGTGTCCCTCAGGTCGAAGAGCTACGCGGACGTGTCCCGGGTGGCGCTGGCGTTCGGGGGCGGGGGCCATCCCCGGGCGGCCGGCTGCACCCTCAAGGTAGCTCGGCTGGCGGCGGCCATCCCCCCGATAGTGGCGGCGGCCCGCCGGCTTCTGGAAGGGGGCTAAGGCCCGGGGCGCCAGCCCTGACCGCGGAGCAGCCGGTACACCGTGTACAGCGGGAACCCCATCACGTTGAAGAAGTCCCCTTCGATCCGCTCCACGAACGCCCCGGCCCGCCCCTGGATCGCATACGCCCCCGCCTTGTCCAGCACTTCCTCGTTTGCCAGATACCACTCGATCTCCTCGTCCGTGAGGGGGGAGAACTTCACCCGGGTGGAGACCAAGGCCGTCCCCGCGCCGGCAGGCCCCAACACACACACCCCGGTGTATACCTCGTGCCACCTGCCGGACAGGGCCAGGAGGAACTCCCGTGCTTGGGCGAGGTCTACTGGTTTGCCGAAGTGCCTCCCGCTCAAGAACACGCCCGTATCTGCACCGATCACGATGTCCCCCTCCCCTCCTGCCGCTTCCGCCTTTCTCCTGGCCGCAATCAACAGGTCTTGGGGGACGGCAGGCCGTCCTTCGTCCACCTCTGGCACCACCACCTGAAAATCCTGTATCAGCAGGGCGAGGAGCTGAACCCGCCGGGGGGAGCCCGAGGCAAGCACGATCCGTTGCGTTCCGGGACCCTCGTTCGGATAATCGATCGGCATGGACATCATTTTCAGTCACCGGTGCTTGGAATACCAGCGGATCGGGCATCCGGAGGGCCCGGCCCGGGTGAGGATCGCCCACGAGTACCTCACCGGGAAAGGCTTCACCTCTCAGGAGCCGGCCCCGGCCGGTCGGGAGGAGCTCCTGGCCGTACATGCGCTGGAGCTGGTGCGGCGGGTGGAGACCGGTGACTTCTTCGACCCGGACTGCCCTGCCTACCCGAATATCGGCTTCTATGCCCGCCTGTCGGCAGGGGGGGCCATCCTGGCCCAACAGGTGCGGGGCTTCTCCCTGATGAGACCGCCCGGGCACCACGCCGGCCCGGATTTCCTGGGCGGGTTCTGCTACTTCAACAACATCGCCATCGCGGTGAAACTTTCGGGGCTGAAGACCCTCATCATGGACATCGACGGCCACCACGGGAACGGCACCCAAGCCATCTTCTTCGGCGATCCCCAGGTGACCTACGTGTCGCTACACCGCATGTACAACTACCCCGGCACCGGACAGGCATCCCAAGGGAACTGTCTCAACTTCCCCCTCCCGCCCCGGTGTGGAAAGCAGCTTTACATAGACACCCTGGAGCGGGCCCTAGAGGCAGCGGGAAAAGAGTTCCAACAACTCGCCATCTCGGCGGGCTTCGACACACATAAAGACGACCCCCTGGCCTCATTGGGCCTGGAGGTCGACGCCTTTTACGACATCGGTTACATCCTCGGGGAACTTAAGCTCCCCACCTTCGCTGTGCTCGAGGGCGGTTACGTCCCGGAAATCATCGGGCCTTCCATCGAGGCCCTGATTAAAGGCCTAGAAGAAGCAGGAGCAAAAACGGGACGATGAACCCGCCCGTGGCGCACGGGTCACAGGGATCGCAGTCAGCACACGCCACCTCGGGGCAGCAGTTGCTCCACCATGCGGTGAGCCAACTGCAGGGATCGCAACCGCAGGGCTCCGCTTCCGCCTCGGCGCAGGGCCCGCAGGGCTCCCCTTCTACCACCACCCCCTGGGCTTGCACCTCGGCCGCGGCGCTGGCTTCGCCGGTGGCCTGAGCCTGTGCGGTGGCCTCGGCCTGAGCTGTCGCCTGGGCAGTGGCCTCGGCCTGGGCCAGGGCCATGTTGACCGCCATGGAGGCCATGACCAGATCCCCATAGTGGATCTCAAACGGCTGGGCGGGATCGATTGCCTCCCCCAGCACCACCACCGCTGCCACCGGGGTCATGCCCGGGATCACCCCGGACAGGAAATCCCCCGCGATGGGGACCACCAGCTCCGGCGCCAGAGTCACCAGGGCCTCCCCTTGGGCGAACCAGATGGCCCCCGGGTCGAAGCTGGCCCCGTCCTCGGAGTAGGCCCAGATCATCACCGCGTTTTGCCCCACATAGGGGGCGATGGCCTGGGCGATCTCCGGCCGCACGTTGGACTCGAGCGTCCGCTCATCGATGAAAACGAACACGAGCAGGAACTTCTGCCCTCCCTGCTCCACGGTGAGCATGGACACGAGGTCCGGGTCCAAGCCAGTCTGAGCCAAGATCTGCTCCAGGCTTTGGGCACAGGCCCCGATCGCCAGGGCCAACACCAGGACCGCGACCAACCCCAGATAGCGGGTCATGTCACGGACAGCACCACCACGCCGCGAATACCCCGAGCCAGATGAACCAGAAGAACGCGAGCAGCCACCAGCCACAGCACATAAGACGCCACCTCCTTGGAGCTATAGTTTCTACCTGCACTATAGCACTCGCATCTACACCTGACAAGTGGTGCAGGTTACGCTCGGCGAGGTGCGCCGTTGTGGAGCGGCTTGGGCCCTGGCTATAATGACGAACCATGCTGAAGAAAGTTCTTGTCATCGCGGTTTTCCTCCCTCTGGCTCTGGGGTCTGTGGCAACGCCCCTGCGGATTTCCTTGCCCCCGCTCATGGGGGCGGTGCCGGTGGCCCTGGGGGTTAGCTGGGGCCTGTTCCAACAGGAGGGGGTGGAGGTGGAGCTGGTACCGCTTCCAGGGCAGCGGGATCGGATGGTGGCTTTCCAGGCGAGGCAGGTAGACGCGTTGGTCACCGACCTTGCCTCTGCCCTGATGCTCGCCTCCCAAATGCCGGACGAGGTGGCCATCGTGAGCACCGCTTACTTCCCCGTTTCCCAGGAGGTCCCGCACCTGGCCCTGATCACCCAAGCATATTCCGGAGTGAAAGAGCTTTCCGACTTCGTAGCTGAAGGGGGCGATAGGTTCAGGATCGCCGTGCCCCGGCAGTCCGACCTGGAGTTCTGTCTGGAAAAGCTGTTCGAAAGCCACGGGTTGCTGCTTCCAGCGGATCGATTCATCGGCCAAGACGACCTGCTGATAAACGCTACCTGGGTGGTGTTCGGCATGGTGACCGCCGGTGTGCTCCCGCAGCCCTATGTGGACTACCTGCTCCATTACGAGTTCGAGGGGAAGCCGGAATTGGTGGTGCTTTCTGATTTCGCCGGGATTCCCATCCCCCCCAGCGTGATCGTGTTCCAGCGGGTTTTCCTCTCCGCCAGGCTGGACGAGCTGAACGCCTTCTTCCGGGCGGTGAACCGGGCTGTGGAACGGCTGAACTCCTCCCCCCGGGAGGAGCTGCTGGCCACCGGGTGGGACACCGCGGTGGAGCTGTTCTTCCCGGGCCTGGATCCGGAGACCCTGGAACCGGAGGGCCGGGCCAGGGTGGAACAGGCCATAAACGAGATCTACATCCCGGTCTTCCCCCGGCCCGGTCCGGTCCCCCAGGACCTGTTCGAACTCGTGCGGGAGTGGGCTGACGCCAAGGGATACCTGGTGGGGGAGGTGGAGTACCGCCAGGTGACCACGGCCTGGCAGGAATGATCGAGGTCGAAGGGCTCTCAGTGGAGTATGGTGCCGGG
>DQVA01000176.1 GCA_015661965.1 Candidatus Bipolaricaulota bacterium | reverse complement strand
CTGCAATGCCCGGAGGATTGCCCCCACCGGGGGAGCTGTGCCATTGGGCGGCTGCGGGACGAGGCGGAGCGGCTGGGGTACAAGGGGGTGTGCGTGGCCCCGGGCGGGGCACTCGCTCTCCGGTTCGTGCGGGAGTCGAAGCCGGCCGCCATCCTAGCCGTGGCCTGCTACAAGGAATTGATGGAGGGGATGCAGGCCTTGGCGGACGTCCCCAGCGAGCCGCCGGTGGTGCTCTCCCTACCCCTGTTGCGGGATGGCTGTGTGGACACCGAGGTGGACCTGGAGAAGGCTTTGCGCTTTTTGCGTTTAGGGACCCCTCCTGCCCCGAGCCCGCCCACTTGACCCCACCTTTCCGCAACGCTAGAATAACAACCGCAAGTAAATAAAATGAACCAACAGCATATGCTCACCGAGCAGCGACGGAGGCTCATCTTGGAGCGCCTGCGCGAGCGGGGTGTGGTACGCACCTCCGAGCTGTCGGAACTGTTCTCCGTCTCCCCCATGACCATCCGCAACGATCTCAACGCCCTGGCCAGGGAGGGGGAGCTGATCCGCATCCACGGCGGGGCCATTGCCAAGGAGTCCCTGGCCGCTGAGCCCTCCTATCACGAGAAGGAGACGGTGAACCTGGAGGCCAAACGCGCCATCGGCCGGTTGTCCGCCTCCCTGATTGAAGAGGGGATGGCTGTGTTCATCGGTAACGGCACCACCACCATGCAGCTCGTCAACCACCTGTCCCCGGAGATCCACTTCAAGGCCTTCACCAATGCCCTCACACACGCGGTGGAGCTGTCCAAGCTCCCCCAGGTGGAGGTGTACGTGGTTGGTGGGTACCTCAGGGGGGTATCCTATGCCATGGTGGGCAGACTGGCTCGGCAAGCCTTGGATGGGGTGTACTTCGACCTCGCCTTCCTGGGGGCCAACGGGGTGTCCTTGGAACATGGGGTGACCATCCCCGCCCTGGAGGAGGCGGAGACCGCCGCCGAGGTGGTGCGGCACGCCCGTAAGACGGTGCTTGTGGTGGACCATTCCAAGTTCGGGGTGGTGACCCACGGGAAGATCGCCGACCTTGCGGACATAGACGCCATCGTCACCGACCGGCCGTTGGCGGGTTCCCTCACCCGGGCGCTGGAGGAGCTGGACGTCGAGGTGTATGTCGTGGGAGAGGGGATGAGAAGTGAAAAGAATCTTAGTCAATAGTTAATCCCGGTTAGAAGATGAAAAGAATGAACGTTGTGTTGGTTCAGGTAAGGCTGGGTTTGACGTTTGCGGTGATTATCGCAATCGGGTTGTCGGCCGTCGCTTGCCACATGGCCGAGGCCAACAAGATCCCCGGTCTAGATTTCGTCTTGGTGCCCCGCGATTCCACTCTGGGTACCAAACTCTGGAATATCGACGCCGTGAAGGCTGTCCTGGACGAGCTAAAAGTGCCATATTATGTAATTCTGAGCAACCACGACATTTCGCCGGTTCCCACTAAAAGCAGGCCCGACGTAACTTTAAAGGAGGTGCAGGAGCTGGCTAAGGCCAACTTCCTGGCCAGCGAAAAGTGGAGACCCTCCGATGCCTCCAAGACCCCTGAAGGGGACCAAAGATACCTCGAATTCTACGAGCCCCCCCGAGTTCACGATAGGGACCGTGATCTTTGGCGCTTGATCTCACGTGGGGCGCCCCCTCGGGACCCCCCGCCATTTGACACTAGAATCCGGCCCGTTACAATCAGAAGCGAAACTAAAGGAAATGAAAAGCAACAAAGGGAAGAAGAGCCGCCAAACCAGAGGGCCTGGACTGCATTGTATACCGGGCATTCGCAAGTCTTCCT
>DQVA01000198.1 GCA_015661965.1 Candidatus Bipolaricaulota bacterium | reverse complement strand
TGGAGGGGACGGAGGGAGCCCTCCCCCTGCTGCAGGGGTTCCTGAGGCGCCTGGGGGCAATCGTCGTGGAGCTGGCTCCCGAGGAGCACGACCGGATCGCCGCCTACGTGAGCCATCTGCCGCAGCTCCTGGCCGTGGCCCTGGTGAACCTGGTGGGGAGGGAGGGAGGGTACCTCAGGTTCGCGGCCGGCGGCTTCCGCGACCTCACCCGCATCGCCTCCTCCCCCTACGGGATCTGGGAGGACATCCTGACAACGAACGCCCCCCGGATAAGGGAAGCCCTCGCAGCACTCCTCTCCGAGCTCTCCCGGTTGGGGGAGCGGATCGAGGTGGGACCGCGGGAGGAGTTCGAGCGGGCCCGGGCCTTGAGGGCCTCCCTCCCCCGAGCAGTCAAAGGTTTTCTAAGGGATTTTCCGAGGATTCGGGTCATCATCCCAGATCGCCCCGGGGCCCTGGCAAAGATCACCGGCGCCCTGGCCGAAAAGGGGATCAACATCAAGGATCTAGAGCTGCTGCGGGTGAGGGAGGAGATCGGCGGCACCTTCCAGATCCACCTGGGGAGCGGGGAGGAGGCCGAGGAAGCGGCCCGTATCCTGCAAGGAATAGGCTACGAGGCCCGGGTGGTGGACTGATGGATCAGCTAGTACGTGGGGCGAAGACGATCGCAGGGCACATCCGGGTCCCGGGGGATAAGTCCATCTCCCACCGCGCCCTGATCCTGGGGGCCCTGGCCCATGGGGAAACCGAGATCAGGGGCTTATCCCCCGGGGCCGACGTCCGCAGCACCCGGGGGTGCCTTGCCGCCCTGGGGGTGAGCCTCACGGAGGAGGGGGGCGCCGTCGTGATCCAGGGGACGGGCCCCGAGGGCTTGGGGAAACCGGCCGGGCCACTCGACTGCGGGAACTCCGGCACCACGATGCGGCTCCTTGCGGGGGTCCTGGTGGGAAGGCCGTTCCGGAGCGTCCTCCGCGGGGATGAGTCCCTATCCCGCCGGCCCATGGGCCGGATCATCCGGCCGTTGCGCCTCATGGGCGCCAGGATCACCGCCCGCCAGGACGACCTGGCCCCCCTCACGATCGAGGGCGGGGGCCTGCGCGGGATCCACTACGAGATGGAGGTAAAGAGCGCCCAGGTGAAATCGTGCATCCTCCTTGCCGGCCTCCAGGCCCATGGGGAAACGGTGGTGGTCGAGCCCTCCCCCTCGCGGGACCACACCGAGCGGATGCTTCACTACCTCGGCGCCCCGATCGCAGCCTCGGGGAAGGCGATCGGGATAAGGCGCGGAGAGCTCCAGGCCCGGCCGATCACGGTGCCGGGGGACTTCTCCTCGGCGGCCTTTTTCCTCGCCGCTGCGGCCGCCCTCCCAGGGTCCGAAGTCGTCATCGAAAACGTGGGGGTGAACCCCACGCGCACCGGACTCCTTACCGTCCTACGGGAGATGGGTGCCGAGATCTCCCTATCGGCCGAGCGGATGGCGAACGGGGAGCCGGTGGCGGACATCACGGTGCGAGGGGGGGAGCTCCGGGCGGTGGAAGTGGGCGGGGAGATCATCCCCCGGCTGATCGACGAGCTCCCCGTGCTCTTCGCCATCGCCACCCAGGCGGAGGGGGAGACCGTGATCCGCGACGCGGGGGAGCTCCGGGTCAAGGAGTCGGACCGTATCGCCGCCATGGCCGAGAACCTGAGGCGATTGGGGGCGAAGGTGAGGGAGCTCCCAGATGGGATGGTCATCGAGGGGCCGCTGAGACTTAAGGGGGCGGAGCTTGCCGGGTTCTCCGACCACCGGGTGGTGATGGC
>DQVA01000035.1 GCA_015661965.1 Candidatus Bipolaricaulota bacterium | reverse complement strand
CTCCATTATCGCTCTGCCCTTTGGCCTGGAGGTAAGACCCCTGATAGCTCTGCAGCATTACGCCAAGACCAGCTTCCGCAGCCGGGACCTCCCCCCCGGTACTCCGGGCTACCCACTGGGGACCGATTACCTGGGGCGGGACCTGTGGAGCCGTACGGTGTACGGCACCCGGGTGTCGCTGGCGGTGGCGTTCGTGGCGGCCACGGTCAGTCTGGTGATCGGGCTCACCTACGGGGTGATCTCCGGTTTCGCCAGGCCCGCTATAGATAACCTGATGATGCGGTTCGTGGACTTTCTTTACGGTTTTCCCTTGCTGATCTTCATCATCTTGCTTCAGGCCTACTTCAAAGCGGTGAGCCGCGCCGGGGCCACCGGGTTCATGGGGTTTCTCACCCAAATCGACCGAGCGATGGGGGGGCTATTCTTCGTGTTCGTGGCCTTGGGGATGTTGAACTGGATTGGGATGGCCCGACTGGCTCGCGGTCAAACCCTATCTGTCAAGCAAAAGGAATACATCGAGGCCGCCCGGGCCCTGGGAGCCAGCAACCTCAGGATCGTGTTCCGCCACATCCTCCCCAACATCATCGGCCCCTGCATCGTGGCCGAAACCCTAGCCATCCCGGGCTACATCCTCACCGAGGCCTTCCTGAGCTTCATCGGCTTGGGGGTCACCCCCCCCACCCCCAGCTGGGGGCTGATGATTTCCGACACCTACCAGGCGATCCGGGTCTATCCCTGGGAGTGCCTGATCCCCGGGGCGGCCCTCACCCTCACCACCTTGGCCTTCAACTTCCTCGGGGACGGACTGCGGGACGCCCTTGACCCGCGCTTGCGTGGTTCCTAGAATAGTTTGGACTTTTTCGCCAAGGGAGGTGGTCCACTGGAGGAAGTGCAACATCGATTCACATGGGTGGCAGCAAGAAATCCAAGGAGTACAGGAGGTTGAGCGTATGCGGAATTTGAAGATCTTGATACTGGCGGTAGCGGTCGTCGGGATGTTCCTGTGGCCCGCTTTGGGCCAGGAGAAAGTTGTTCTGCGAGCGAACTTGGGCACCGAGCCCCCCACGGCTGATCCGGCCCTGGCCACCGATACCACCTCGGTGACCATCATCGAGCAGATGTTCCTGGGGCTTACTGACCTGGCCGAGGAGGACATGTCCCCTATCCCAGAGCTCGCCACGAGCTGGGAGATCAACGAGGATGCCACCGAGTTCGTCTTCCATCTGCGCAACGACGTCCACTGGGTGCACTGTGATCCGGAGACCGGCGAGGTCACCCAGTTGAATAGGGTGGTGAACGCCTACGACGTGGAGTACGGCGTGCTCCGCACCCTTGACCCCCGCACCGCCTCCGACTACGCCTACGTGCTTTACATCATCAAGGGCGCCTACGACTTCAACACCGCCGACCCCGAGGCGGAGAACTTCCAGGAGCTGCGGGATGCGGTGGGGGTGGAGGCCCTGGACGAGTGGACCGTCAAATTCACCCTCAGGTCCCCGGCCGTGTACTTCCTCCAGATCGCGTCCATGTGGGTGGCCCGACCTCAGCCGCAGTGGGTGATCGAGGAGTACGGGGAGCAGTGGACCGAGCCGGGCAACATCGTGACCAACGGCCCCTACTGCATGAAGGAGTGGGTGCACGAGGACCACATGGTGATGGTGAAGAACCCGTATTGGCCGGATTGGGATAAGGTCGAGGGCAACATCGACGAGATCTACTTCACCATGGTGCAGGAGGCATCCACCGAGTTCGCTATGTACCTCAATGACGAGCTGGACTACTCCGGGGTGCCGCTTCCGGAGATGGACAACGTGAAGGCGGATCCTGTTCTGTCCCAGCAGCTCACGATCCGGCCTTTCCCCTGCACCTACTACTACGGGTTCACCACCACCAAGCCGCCGGTGGACGACCCGCGGGTGCGCCGCGCCCTGTCCATGGCCATCGACCGGGTGACCCTGGTGGAAGAGGTGACCAAGGGCGGGCAGATCCCGGCCAACACCTTCGCCCCGGGGATGATCTTCGGTAACGCGGCGCTGGATCCGGACATCGCCCCTTGGGCCCTGCCCGAGGAGCTGGGCGGCTGGGGCTACGAGCGGGCGGTGGAGGAGGCCAGGAGGCTATTGGCCGAGGCGGGCTACCCCGATGGTGAGGGCCTTGAGCTCCTGCTCATGCACAACGTGTCCGAGGGCCACGCCAGGATCGCCCAGGCCATCCAGGCCATGTGGTTGGAGGCGTTCCCCAAAGCGAACATCCGCATCGAGACCCAGGAGTGGCGGGTGTACCTGAAGACCATCGCCAAGGACACCCCGGTGGAGAACGTGCCCCACATCTGGCGGCTGGGCTGGTGCCAGGACTATCCGGACGAGAACAACTGGGTGCACGAGGTGTTCAACCCGGTGGAGGGCGCCAACCGGCCGCGGATGAGCTTCGACGATCCGTACGTGGGCGATCTCATCCAGAGGTTCTCAGAGCTGACCCTGCAGGCGCAGCAGGAGCAGGATCCTGTCGCCCGCCAGGCCCTGTACAAGGAAGCGGAGAAGCTGCTGTGTGACGAGATCGCGGCCATCGCACCCATCTACTACTACACCCAGGTCACCTTGACCAAGCCGTGGCTCACCCGCCACTGGCACGACACGCCGCACTACGAGACCTGGTACCTCGACGCGGAGGCGCGCGCGGCTGCCATCGGCGGCTGAAGCAAGCTAGCTGGGTTCGAGAGCGGGGCCCGCGCAGGCGGGCCCCGTTTTTT
>DQVA01000164.1 GCA_015661965.1 Candidatus Bipolaricaulota bacterium | reverse complement strand
TGGCCCGGGAAATGGCGCGCGGGCTCTCATCCGGGGCCTGAGGAGATTGCCAGGGGAACTGTATTCGGGCCTCCCCCTGGCCCGCCTTACCACCTTCCGCATCGGGGGGCCGGCCTGGGCGGTGTTCGCCCCCTCCACCCCCGCGGCGTTGGTGGAGGCGGTGGTGCTGGCCAGGGCGCTGGGGGTGCCCTGGAAGTTGCTGGGCCGGGGGTCGAATGTGCTGTTCCCGGATGCGGGGTTCCCCGGCCTCATCCTGTCCACCACCCGGCTCAACCGGCTCCAGAGGCAGGATGGGCTATGGATAGCCGAGGCCGGGGTCCCGCTTGGTGCCATCGCTCCCCGTGGGTTTTCCGCCCTAGCCGGGATCCCCGGGACCCTGGGCGGTGGGCTGGCCATGAACGCCGGTACCCGTGTTGGGGAGCTGGGGGCCCAGGTGGCTTGGGTGGAGGTGCTCCTACCGGACGGGGAGGTGGCGCGATTTTCCCGGTCTGAATGCGGTTTTTCTTATCGTGATTCCCGCCTCAGGCGGCTGGGGTTGCCGGTGCTGCGGGCGGGGTTGATGCCCCGGGCCGGCCCCCCGCTGGCTGAGGCGCTTGCTCGCCGGGCTGGCCAACCTTCCCTGCCCTCGGCCGGTTGCGTGTTCCGCAACCCGCAGGTGGCCCCGGCGGGCTGGCTCATCGAGCGGGCTGGACTGAAAGGGGCACGGGAAGGGGAAGCCATGGTGTCCCGGCGGCACGCCAACTTCATCGTCAACCTGGGCCGGGCCACTGCCCGGGACGTGCTTTCCTTGGTGGACCGGATTCGGGACAGGGTTGCGGGTATCTTCGATGTGTGGCTGGAATTGGAGCTAGAGATAGTGTCTCCGTGACGCGCCTTTTCCGGTGTGGATGCCTTTTCCTCGCCTTCCTGTTGGTTGGCTATGCCGTGCTCCGCTGGGGTGGATGGTGGAAAGTTGTGGACGTGAAGGTGATTGGAGCCCAGCGGTTGTCCCCTGAATCGTTGACAGAGTTGACTCAGATTGTTCAGAGTGCTAACATGCTTCGTCTGGATATAAGGGGGGTTCGGGACCGAGCAGAAGCGGACCGCTGGGTGAAGGAGGTCCGGGTAAAGTGTGGTTACTTGTCCCGAACAGTTGTGATCTATATTACGGAAAGGGAGCCGGTGGCACGGGTAGGACTTGAGGGGGACATAGAAGCCTGGGTAGATGCCGAGGGGGTGCTGCTGGAGTTCCAGCCCCTGCAGGGGGCGGTGCTACGGGGGGTGAGCTCGCAGTGGGGGCGGGTGCCGCCCGAGGTGGTAGTGGCCGCCCGGGCGCTGGAGCGGCTCGATCCCCAACTCCTTTCGTTGTTTCCCACGTTTGATGCAACCGATCCCAACTGCGTGGTAGCTCGCTGTGACTGCGGCACCGTCGTGCGCTGTGGCCCGATTAGCACGCTGCCCGAAAAGCTCGCTATCCTAAGCGAGCTATGGGAACAACATGTCCGAGGAAAGATCGACCTGACCGCCTATGCGGAGGTGGACCTCCGATGGGATGGCGAGATCGTTCTAAAGCCACGATGAAGGTGGTGGTTCCATGAGGCGGGAGCGGCTGGTGGTGGGGCTGGACGTAGGCACGACCAAGGTGTGCTGCCTTGTGGCCAATGTGGTGGATGGGATCATCGAGATCATCGGTATGGGGATGTCCCCTTCCCGGGGCCTGGAGAAGGGCGTGGTGGTGGACATCGGCCGCACCATCCAATCCATCAGGAAAGCGGTGGAGGAAGCGGAGAACATGGCCGATGTGCGGGTGGACAATGTGTTCGTGGGGATCGCCGGAAAACACATTCGCTCCATCAATAACTCCGCCACTGTGTCCATCACCAGACCGGATCGCATCATCACCAAGGAGGACGTGCACCGGGTGGTGGAAGCCGCCCGTACCATCCCGCTCCCCCCCGATGTGGAGCTCATCCACGTCATCCCCAGGCAGTACATCGTGGACGGGCAGGAGGGGATCACCGACCCGGTGGGGATGACCGGTACCCGCCTGGAGGTGGACGTCCACCTGGTGATGGGCTCGGTCACCGCAGTGCACAACTTGGTGCGGTGCGTGGAGTCGTTGGGGATCAGGATCGCCCAGATCGTGCTGGAGCCGTTGGCTTCCTCCATGGCGGTGTTGTCCTCGGCGGAGAAGGAACTGGGGGTGGTGCTGCTTGACATCGGTGGGGGTACCACCGACATCTCCGTGTTCCGGAGCGGCGATATCTGGTTCTCCAAGGTGATCCCCATCGCCGGGGAGCACATCACCAACGACATCACGGTGGGGCTGCAGACCCCCATCGAGGAGGCGGAGCGGATCAAGAAGGAATACGGCACCTGTCTCGTGGATGCGGTGGGGGACGATGAGAAGCTCGATGTGGCCACCATCGGCGGGGATGGCACCAAGACCGTGTCCCGGAAGAAGCTGGCCAAGATCATCGAGCCGCGGGTGGAGGAGATCCTGGACCTGGCTGTGCAGGAGGTGGAGGACGCCGGTTACCGGGATCTGATCCCGGCCGGGATGGTGATCACCGGGGGCACGTCGCTATTGGAGGGGATCGTGGAGTTCGCCCAGCAGCGATACGGGATCCCGGTGAGGCGGGGCCGCATCCCCCAGGGCATCCACGGCTTGCGGGACATCGTGGAATCCCCGATTTACGCCACCGGCATCGGGCTTCTGAAGTATGGGGTGGAAGGGCGGGACTTCGCGCGCGTGAAGGCGACGCGGGGCCGCAGCGGGGGGTTGCTGACCCGGCTGTTCGGTTGGTTCAAGAAGTTCCTGCGGGGGTGAGGTCATGAACTACGATAGCCCGGCACGCTTGATGGTGGTGGGGGTTGGCGGCGGCGGGGGGAACGCCGTGGACCGGATGATGCAGGCCGGGCTACAGGGCGTGGAGCTGGTGGCGGTGAACACCGACGCCCAGGTGTTGTCCATCGTCCAGGCCCACCGGCACCTGCAGATCGGGGCCAAGCTCACCAAAGGCCTGGGGGCCGGAGGGGATCCGGAGATCGGCCGCCTGGCCGCCGAGGAATCCCGGGAGGACATAGCGGACTTGCTTTCCGGGTTGGACATGGTGTTCATCACCGCGGGGATGGGGGGCGGCACCGGCACCGGGGCTGCCCCGGTGATCGCCGAGGTGGCTAAGGAGCTGGGGGTGCTCACGGTGGCCATCGTCACCCGCCCGTTCACCTTCGAGGGGCTGACCCGGGCCCAGCGGGCGGAAGCAGGGATCGAGAACCTGGCCAAGAACGTGGACGCCATTGTGACCATATCCAACGATAAGCTCTTAAAGGTGGCCCCGCCGGACATGCCCCTCACCCGGGCGTTCGAGTTGGTGGACGAGGTGCTCAGACAGGGGGTGCAAGGGATCACTGACCTCATCACCGTGCCGGGGCTCATCAACCTGGACTTCGCGGATGTGGAGTCGGTGTTACGCGATGCGGGCACGGCCATGATGGGGATCGGTGAGGCGGAAGGGGAGAACAAGACGCGGGAGGCGGCCCGCCGGGCCATCTCCTCGCCCCTCCTTGACGCCAACGTCAAGGGGGCCAAGAAGGCGATCCTCAACATCACCGGCGGAGAGGACCTCACCCTGGAGGAGGTCACCGAGGCCGCAACCGTGATCCACGAGGCCTTGTCGGATCGGGCCGATCTCATCTTTGGGGCGACCATCCGCGACGGGATGCAGCGGGTGCGGGTGACGGTGATCGTCACCGGGTTCCCGGCCTTGGCGGGGGAAGGGGTCACCGAGTCCGAGGAAGAGGCGATCCTGGAGCGGATCGAGCGGGAGGGGATCATGCGGGACGACTATGATGTCCCCACCTTCCTCCGGAAGGCCCGCAGGGCGGAACTCCCTTGAGTTCCTAGAGCTCACCACGAAGGGCACGGGGGAACAGGAGCACAAAAGTCCCCGATTTAACATCTTTTTCCATGCAACGGCCTAAGATGCCAAAGGGACGGCCCCGTGCTTTCTGCACTCCATAATTCCCCTAGCGGGGAAAGCCGTTGGTGATCGGCCAGCGCCTCCCCATCCCGAACGCCTTGGGTGACACTTTTATCACCAAGGGGAGCTGCTTCCGCTTGTATTCAGAGCGATAGAGCCGCCGCAGGGCCTCGGAGACCAACTTCTCGCCGAACCCCTCCTTCAGCTCCTCCCAGGGGCGGTTTTCCACCACCAGGGCGGAGAGGAGCGGGTCCAGCTTTTCGTAGGGGGGCAGGTCCTGATCGTCCCGCTGGTCCGGTCGCAGCTCGGCCGACGGTGGGCGGGTGAGGGTCCCCTTCGGGATGACCTCCCTTCCCGCCTCCCGGTTGAGGAAATGGGCCAGCTCATACACCTCGTGCTTGAGGAGGTCCCCGATGGGGGCCAGTGCCCCCACCGTGTCCCCGTACAGGGTGTTGTAGCCCATGGCGATCTCGGACTTGTTCCCACAGCAGAGGACCACGTAACCGGTGGCGTTGGCCAGGGCCATCCAAAGGACGGCCCTGATCCGCGCTTGCAGGTTCTCCCGTACCACCCCCGCCACCGGGAAATGGGGGGCCAGGGATCGGGATAAGGCGGAAAGGGCGGGTTCGATGGAGATTTCCACCAGTTTTATGCCCAGGGTCTCGGCCACCGTGCGGGCCTGGCTGGCCGAACTCCGGGCCGTGTAAGGGCCGGGGAAGAAGGTCCCCAGCACGCGCTCCCGCCCCAGGGCCTCCCGGGCGAGCGCCGCCACCACCGCCGAGTCCACCCCCCCGGATATCCCCACGATCACCCCCGGTAGCCCGTTTTTTTTCACGTAATCTCTGATCCCGAGGACGATGGCTTGCTTCACCTCGCCGATCCCGTCCTCGGTCGGGGGCGGGATCGGCGTCCCCGCCAGGTCGAACCAGAACAGCCCCGCCTGGAATTGGGGGGCGGCGAGGAGGAAGCGTCCGTCAGGGCGCACGGCGAAAGAGCCTCCGTCGAATACGAGTTCGTCCTGTGCCCCCACCAGGTTAGCGTACACCAAGGGCGCCCCGGCTAACTCCGCCCAGCCCGTGGCCAGCCGATGGCGGAGGGCGGGCTTCCCCCGGAAATACGGGGAGGCGGACACGTTGATGAGGATATCTACCCCGGCGGCGGCCTGGGCGGCAAGCACCCCCCCCTCGTACCAGAAGTCCTCACATACCGACAGGCCCAACTTGAACCCCCGCCACTCCAGCACCTCCACCCGTTCCCCTGGGCTGAAGTAGCGTTCCTCCTCAAACACGTCGAACGAGGGCAGGCGCTGCTTGGCTTGATAGCCCACTATCTCCCCCTCGGCCAGGAGGTAGGCTGCGTTGTAGAGGAGGAAATCCCCGCCGAAGGCGGTGGCGGAGGGGTCGGCCCGGTTGGCCTCCTTCCTTTCGGCCAGCGCCACGTGGCCCAACACGACCCCGATCCCGTCGCTGGCGGCTACGATCTTCGTGAACTCCTCCTGGGCGGCCTCCAGGAAGCCCCGGCGGTGGAGGAGATCCCGGGGGGGATACCCCAGCAGCGCGAGTTCGGGGAATACGATGAACTCGATCCCCTCCTCCCGCGCCTTCTCGATATAGCGGAGGATCAGCTCGCGATTGCCGGGGAGGTCACCCACCGTGGGGTTGATCTGGGCGATCCCGATCCTCACCCTGCCTCCTTGTACACGCCGATGTAATAAGTGACCCAGGAGGGCTCATCCAGAAGCTCGGCCTGGTGGGAGAGGTTGGCCTTACACCAGGCCAGGAGCTGCTGGGGATCGTAGGTGAAGTCCGAGGGTTCGGCCCGGCGGCCCGGCGCCAGGTGGGTGAACACCAGTGCCTCCCGGCAGATACGGAACAGGGTGGAAAGGAGCTGATTCATGTACGCCTCCGGGTCGTCGCCAATGGGATAGCCCAGGACCGAGATCAGGAACACCACGTCGAAGCTCCCCTCGGGGAAGGGCTCGGAGAGGACGTCCCTCCTTTGAAAAAAGTCCCCGAACCTTTCCCTCGCCCCCTTCACCATGTTGCGGGCCAGGTCCACCCCCAGGTAGCTTTTGTATGGCACCCCCTGTTCGTCCAGAAAGGCCTTCAGGTACCCGAGGCCGCAGCCCACGTCCAGGATGGACTTACCCTTCAGGTCCACCAGAGAGGTGGCACGGGAAAACAGGAGCCTCTGGGTTTCCCGGTCCGGATACTCCAGGATCGCCATGTCATCGCCTGAGAGGAGCTCGTAACGGGCGTCGAAGAAGGCGGCATAGGCCTCCTGATCAGGAAACCGGCGTGGTTTCACGAGCGCCATCCTGCGTCTGAGGAAGCGAGGCAACTTAACCATGGCGAGCGTATACCCGGTTTTGGCCTGGCTTGTCAAGCCCCTTGCCCGTAGAATGGCCCGGGATGGCGGATGTGAGCTTTGGAGACGTGTGGAGCGTCCTCAGGTGGGTGCTGGTGGTGCTGGTGGCCGGGTTCATCGGCCAATTCGGTCGTTATGCCGCCCAGCGGCTGTTGGAGCGCCGCCGCCGAGCCCGGGAAGCCCGCCTTTCCCCTGGGGAGCTAGCCCTGGAGCGGGAGAAAGCCCGGGCCAAGCTGGAGAAGAAGCGCATCAAGGCCGAGCTCAAGGCGGAGAAGAAGCGGGCCAAGGCGAGGGCCAAGCGGCCCAGCGACGAACACTGAAGGCTACATCAACTGCCGTCCCGCGCCTGCAGCTTGCGCCAACCCCGCTGAGCTGTGCGCCACCCAGGCGCGCGGGGCCCCACGAAGGCCACAGAACGAACCCCCAGGCAGAAATAGGGGATCTGCGTCCTCGCGGGGAAACGTGCCTATGAGTTGCTCCTCCCAGGTGATGCACGGTCCTCCGCGTGCTCGCAAGTGAAGGGGACGGAGTTGGCGTGGGGACTTCAGCGCCGGCCTTGGTAAAAAACTCCCTTCCGCCCGGGCTGGGAGGTGAGGCGTGCGGCGGGATGGGTGGGCACACGGGCGGAAGGGAGAAGGCGCCCTTATTATAGC
>DQVA01000110.1 GCA_015661965.1 Candidatus Bipolaricaulota bacterium | reverse complement strand
TGTGCCGGCCGGCTTGGGCTCCACCGGCAAGCTCAAGCTCACCGAGCGGGGCATCGACCAGGTGCTGGTGAAGGGGGCTTACTTCGCCCTGGAGCAGGGATTTGGGGTGCCGGAGGACCTGGAGTACATCGAGGAGGGTGGCCGTATGGAGGGGGCCGACCCCGCCGCCGTCTCCTTCAAGGCTAAGCAGCGCCAGTTCAAGCAGGTGGGGACCCTGGGGTCGGGGAACCATTACCTAGAGGTGCAGTATGTTGAGGAAGTCTACGATCCTGAGGCGGCCGCCGCCTACGGGATCGAGGAGGGCCAGATCCTGGTCGCCATCCACTGCGGCTCCCGCGCCCTGGGGCATCAGATCGGACAGGACTCCCTGCAGGAGCTGGAACGCGCGAGCAAGAAGTACGGCATCCCCATCCGGGAGCGGGAGCTGGTGTGCGCGCCGATCAAATCCCCGGAGGGCCAGAAGTACCTGTCCGCTGTGTTCGCCGGGATCAACTGCGCGTTCGCCAACCGGCAGGTGATCGCGCACCTAGTGCGGGAGGCTCTAGCCCCCCTGTTCGGCCTCCCGTTCGAGAAGATCCGCACCCTGTACGACGTGGGGCACAACAACGTGAAATTCGAGCGGCATAAAGTGGACGGCGAGGAGAAAGAGCTCCTCGTACATCGCAAGGGCTCCACCCGCGCCTTCGGCCCCGGCCGCCCGGAGTGCCCGGAGCGCTACCGCAAGGTGGGGCATCCCATCTTCGTGGGCGGGACCATGGGCACCTCCTCCTACATCCTGCGGGGCACCGAGCTGGGAATGGAAAGGGTATGGGGCTCAGGGGTGCACGGGGCCGGGCGGGCCCTCTCAAGAAAGAAGGCCAAGAAACAGTGGCGGGGGGAGAAAGTGGTGCGGGAGCTCGCCGCCCAGGGGATCGTGATCCGGGCCCATTCCGCCCCCGGGGTGGCGGAGGAGGCCCCGGGCGCTTATAAGGATGTGGACCTGGTAGTGAAAGCAGCGGTAGGGGCGGGACTGAACGCCAAAGTGGCCCGGGTGAGGCCCTTGGTCTGCATCAAGGGCTAAGCTGACGTAGCGGGATGGGGCTCATCTCTGCGCACCCCAGACCGATCGAGTTCGTCTGACCCAGTGCTAAGGGCTGAACCAGCGGGTCCAAGAGCGCTTGAAGCTGCGCGCCTCCCGGGCCAACAGCCGCCCCAACTTCTCCGGGGCGTGCTTCACCGTAGGCTTCCCCTCCAGCTCCACCACCGCCAGAAGCGGCGCCCGGATCACCCTGAGCCCCAGGGCCTTCGGCCCCCTCAGGTCATCCACAACCGGCACGGAGCCCTCCGCCCGATAGCGTTCCAGGATCTCGGGGGGAGGGCTTTCCGTGTTCATTACCACCGCGTGAAATCGCCTCAGGTCAACGTATTCGCCCAGCACCCTCAGGTGGTCGTGGGCGGTAAAGCCGTCCGTCTCCCCAGGCTGGGTCATCAGGTTCATCACCACCAGCTTTTCCCCGGGGGTGCGGGCGATGGCCTCGGCCACCCCCTCCACCAGCAGGTTGGGGATGATACTGGTGAACAGGCTCCCCGGGCCCAGGATGATCAAGTCTGCCTCCCGGATGGCATCCAGGACCCGTTGGTACGCCCGGGCCGGCCGGGAGAGGCGCACCCGTCTGATGGCCCGGGGATCGGCGGCGATCTCCGCTTCCCCCTCCACCTCACCACCATCTTCCATCTCCGCCACCAAGTGCACCCGGTCCAGGGTGGAGGGGAGCACTTCCCCCCGCACCGACAAGAAATGGCTGGCCTCCTCCACCGCCCGGTCGAACCCCCCGGTGGCCTGCTCCAGGGCCGCTAACACCAGGTTCCCCAAGGCATGCCCCTTAAGCCCCTCCCCGTTTTGGAAGCGAAACTGAAATAGCCTCTCCATACGTATCTCGTCCTCGGCCAAGGCCAGAAGGCAATTCCGCACGTCCCCCGGGGGGAGGACGGCCAGCTCCTCCCGAAGGCGTCCGGAGCTTCCGCCGGTGTCCATCACCGTCACCACCGCAGTCAGGTTGGCGGTATAGGGCTTGAGCGCCCTCAGGAGGGTAGACAGGCCGGTACCCCCGCCCAGCGCCACCACCCGCGGGGCGGACTTGAGCACCCGGGCCTGGTACAGGGCTTCCCCGAGTGACCCGCCGCCTCCGGGCGACACCGCATAGAGCACCGAGCGAACCGCCTTAAACAGCCCCAGCCCAACCCCGAGCGCCCCCAGCAGCAGCACCAATGCCCCCACTGCCGGGCGGGTCAGGCCCGGCCACCTGTCGAATACCAGCACGTAAAGCTCCCGCATCCCCTCCTTCCCCAGCAAGCACACCACCCCGAAGGCGATCACGGCCACCGAAATCAAGGTGAGGAAAAGCCACCGCTTCACCCCGATTCCGGGGAGCAGGAACTTGAGGGCGCTGGGCAACTTCATCGCCACTCCGCCCGGATCCCCGGACCCAACGTCTCGAGGGTGCGCGTCAGTTCCGGGACCGGCTTCACCGAATACCTGTGCCCCGCCGCCACGGTCACGGCTTTTTCCCTATCCCACACCCGTACCCGTACCGGCACCGGCCCGGGATGGTCGGCCAAGGAATCCGCCAAGCGCGCTAACAGCTCCGGCTCCACCAACTCCGCCGGGAGCTCCACCACCAACGCCTCGGGAAGGGCGTCCGGCTCCTCCCCAAGGGGCTTGGCCTCCTCGGCCTGAAGGCGGCGGGCCCCGTTGCGCTCGCTCCACCGCACCACCAGAACCAGCAGCGCCTCCTCGCTGAACCAGCCCGGGGAGGCCCCATACAGCCGGTCCCGGACGACTACCTCCACCTCCCCAGTCTTATCCTCCAGGGTGATAAAGGCCATTCGCCCGTGGTTGGTGGGGATCACTTTGGCCGCCTTGACCCGCCCGGC
Source organism: Candidatus Bipolaricaulota bacterium (assembly GCA_015661965.1). Classification (GTDB taxonomy): domain Bacteria; phylum Bipolaricaulota; class Bipolaricaulia; order Bipolaricaulales; family Bipolaricaulaceae; genus UBA3574. The sequence goes on along the minus strand of DQVA01000110.1, from coordinate 6,151 downwards.
CACCCGAAACGTACCCCGGGCAGCGTGGACTTTGGCCAACGGGATCACCCCTGCGGCCTCCAGCTGCTCCTGGAACTCGTCCAGGGGGTGCCCCGAAAGATAAAGGCCCAACAGCTCCCGCTCAAAGCGGAGCAGCTCCCGCGCCGGGAACTCCCCCTGGTCCACCGAAAGCCTGGGCACCAGCTCCTCCACCCCGAAGAACGACTGCTGGCCGGTGAGCCGCTCCCGCCGGGCAAGCTGGGCCAGCCTAAGCCCCTCGTCAACCAGCGACAGCAAGGACTTCCTGGAGGTGCCAAACCGATCGAACGCCCCCGCCTTGATCAGGCACTCCACCGTCTCCCGGTTCACCAATTCCGGGGCTATCCGCTGGCAGAAGTCGAAGAAACCGGTGAAAGGCCCTGCCTGTCGGGCCTCCAGGACGGCCTCCACCGCTGCCCGGCCCACGTGCTTGATGGCCGCCAAGCCAAACCGGATCGTCCCCTCCCCCACCGGGGTGAACTCCACGTCCGATTCGTTGATATCCGGCGGCAACACCTGGATTCCCATCTCCCGACACTCCCCGATGTAGGCCGCCACCTTGTCGGAGTTGTCCCGCACCGAGGAAAGCAGGGCGGCCATGAACTCGGTGGGATAGTGGGCCTTGAAATAAGCGGTCCAGTAGGAGATGAACGCGTAGGCGGTGGCGTGGGCTTTGTTGAACCCATAGCGGGCGAACTTCGCGATGTCCTCGAAGATGGCCTGGGCCTCCCCCTCAGGGATCCCCTGCTTCACGCAACCGGAGACGAACCGGGACCGCATTTCGGCCATCACCTCGGGCTTCTTCTTGCCCATAGCCTTGCGCAGGAGATCCGCCTCGGCCAGTGTGAAGCCCGCCAGCCGCTGGGCCATCAGCATCACCTGGTCCTGGTAGATGGGAAGGCCGTAGGTCTCCGCCAGGATATCCTCCAGGGCGGGGTGGGGATAGACGATGGGCTGCCGGCCATGCTTGCGCTCGATGTAGTCCTCGGCCATGCCGGATTCCAACGGCCCTGGCCGGTACAGGGCCAGGATGGCGATGAGCTCCCGGAACTCGGAGGGCTCCAGGCGCCGAATCAGGGCCCGCATCCCCGCCGACTCCAGCTGGAACACCCCGCTGGTCTTCCCCTCACGGATCAGCTGGAAGGTGGCCTCGTCGTCGAGCGGTATTTGGGCGAGGTCCACCCGCACCCCCACCCGCTCCGCCACCAGCCGGCACACGTCATCGAGCAAGGTCAGGTTCCTGAGCCCCAAAAAATCCATTTTCAGAAGGCCCAGGGCTTCCAGGTCGTGCATGTCGAACTGGGTGACAAACTGTCCGTCCGGCAGGCGCAGGAGCGGCACGTAGCACTCCAGCGGCTGGGGGGAGATCACCACCCCGGCGGCGTGGGTGGAGGCGTTCCGGAGGAGCCCCTCCAGTTTCTTAGCAATGGTGAAGAGCTTCTTGGCCTCCTCGTCCTCCCGCTCCAGGGCCGCCAGGTCCGGGATCTTCTCCAGGGCTTGCTGCAAGGGCATGCCGAACGGGATCCGCTTGGCGATGCGGTCGGCCTTCTCGTAGGGGAGCCCGAGCACCCGGGCCACATCTCGCACCACCGACCGAGAGGCCATGCGGTCGAAGGTGCCGATCTGGGCCAGGTGATCCTGGCCGTAGCGCTGGGCGGCGTACTGGATGACCTGGTCGCGGCCCCGGATGCAGAAGTCGATGTCGATATCGGGAAGGCTGATCCGGTCAGGATTGAGGAACCGCTCGAACAGGAGCCCCCACTTGAGGGGATCCACCTGGGTGATCCCCAGGACGTAGGCCACCAGGGACCCGGCGGCGGAGCCCCGGCCCGGGCCTACCGGGATCCCTCGCTCCTGGGCGTAACGCACGAAGTCCTGCACGATGAGAAAGTACGAGGCGAACCCCATTCTCCCGATCACCGAGAGCTCATAGGTGAGCCGCTTTCGCACTTCCTCGGGCAGGGGTTCTCCGTAGCGGGCCTTGGCCCCCTCCCAGGCCAGGTGCTCCAGGAACGCCTGTGGGGAGGAAAAGCCATCCGGCACCGGGAAGCCCGGGAGGAGGTATTCGTCGAAGGAAAGCTCAAGCTCGATCCGCTCAGCCACCTCCAGGGTGCGGTCCACCGCCTCGGGGAGCTCCCGGAACCGCTGGCGCATCTCCTGCTCGGTGAGGAAATGGTAGCTGTCACCATCGAAGGCGCGGGCATCTGCCCCCCCTAGGCGTTTCCCCCCTTGGATGTTGATCAGCACCTGATGGGCTTCCCGGTCTTCGGGGGCCAGGTAATGGACATCTGAGGTCACCAGATAAGGCAAGGAAAGTTCCCGCGCGATCTCGAGCTGGGCTTGAACGGTCCTCCGGTTGCGGGTGAGACCGTGGTCTTGGAGCTCCAGGTAGAAGCGCCCTGGAAAGATTTCTGCCAGCCTCCCTGCGGCCCGCTTGGCCTCCTCCCGCTTTCCCCGCAACAAGAGCTTCTGCACCTCTCCCGATTCGCAGGCCGACAGAACTATTATCCCCTGCGAATGCTTCTCCAGGAGCTCCAGGTCCACCCGGGGCTTGTAGTAAAAGCCCTCGGTGTGGGCCCGGTTTACCAGTGTCAGGAGGTTCCGCCAGCCGCGCTCCTCCTGGGCTAGCGCTACCAAGTGGTAGTAGTTGGGCTCCCCTTTTTGGCTCTCCCGGGCCCGCCGGGAGCGGGGGGACATGTAGAGTTCGCAGCCCAGGATGGGTTTGATCCCCGCCTCCTTGGCGGCCCGATAGAACTTTATCGCCCCGGAGAGGACCCCGTGGTCGGTGAGGGCCAGGGCGGGCATCCCCAGTTCCACTGCCCGCGCCACCAGCTCGGGGATGCGGCACGTCGCGTCAAGCAGGGAATACTCGGAGTGCACGTGCAGGTGCACGAAGGCCATGCTACCTCCGATCGATCACCAAAAGCAATTCATCGGGGTAGCCCCAGCCCAGCTCCTCCCGGGCCCGCGCTTCCACCACTGCCGGGTCGTCGGCGCGGGCGAGCTGGTGTCGCAGGGACTGGATCTCCCGGAGGAGGGTCTGGTTCTCCGCCTGCAGCGCCGCCACCTCGTGGGCCAGGCGGTGCATGGTCACAAACCTCCCCCCGTAAAGCCAGCCCAATCCCCCCACCAACAGGGCTACCACCCCCAGGATGAGAAGCCGCCGTCCCCTGTCCCCCCTAGGGGCGGCGCGGCCAGGTCGCCATCGGCGGTTCATACACCTCCTCGATCCTCAAAAGCTCGTTGTACTTGGCTACCCGCTCGGAACGGGAAAGGGAGCCGGTTTTGATCTGCCCACAGGCGGTCCCCACCGCCAGATGTGCGATGGACACGTCCTCCGTCTCCCCGGAGCGGTGGGAGACCACGCAGGTGTAGCCGGCCCGGAACGCCTGGTCCATGGTTTCCAGGGTTTCGGTGACGGTGCCAATCTGGTTCAACTTGATGAGGATGGAGTTCGCCACCCCACGACGGATCCCCGCCTGGAGCCGGTGGGGGTTGGTGACGAAGATGTCGTCGCCCACCAGTTGTACCTTGTCGCCGAGCTTTTGGGTGAGGAGCTCCCAGCCCTCCCAGTCCTCCTCGGCCAGGCCGTCCTCGATGGAAACGATCGGGTAGTTTTTCACCCATTCCGAGTAGATCTCAACAAGTTCGGCGGCGGTCCTCGCGCCCCCCAGGCGATAGTTCCCTTGCACCTCGTCGAAGAAGCCGGAGGCGGCGCAGTCCAGGGCTAGGGCGATATCCTCGCCGGGCTTATAGCCCGCCTCCTCGATGGCCGAGAGCAGGAACTTTATCGCCTCCTCATCGGAGGGGAGCCGGGGAGCGAATCCGCCCTCGTCCCCCACCGATACAGAATGTCCGGCCTCCTTGAGGAGCCGCTTCAGGGTGTGGAATGTCTCCGCCCCGTAGCGGAGGGCCTCGGAGAAGGACTCCGCCCCCAAGGGCACCAGCATGAACTCCTGGATAGCGAGGTCGTTATCGGCATGGGCCCCGCCGTTGAGCACGTTCATGAGGGGGATGGGCATCTGGCCCACCCGGGCGCCAGCGATGTACTTGAAGAACGGGATCCCCAGGAACTCGGCGGCGGCCTTGGCCACCGCTAGGGATACCCCTAGGATGGCGTTGGCCCCCAAGCGGGATTTGTTGGCCGTGCCGTCGAGTTCGATCAAGACCTCATCGATCTCCTCCTGCCAGAAGGGGTCCATGCCCACGATCTCCGGGGCGATGATCTCGTTTACGTTCCTCACCGCCCGCAGAACCCCTTTGCCCAGGTAGCGCTCGTCCCCATCCCGCAGCTCCAGGGCCTCGTGTTTGCCGGTGGAAGCCCCGGAGGGGACCGCCGCCCGGGCCATGGTGCCATCCTCCAGGGTCACTTCCACCTCCACGGTGGGGTTGCCCCGGGAATCCAAGATCTCCCTTGCCCAAATGTCTTGAATGGTATTCATCTGGTCACCTCACGCTGAGTGTACCCTTGGTGAGGTGGGGGGTCCAAGGAAGGCTGTCCGAAGGAAAAGGGGCCGGCGCGCGGCCGGCCCCTTAGCCCCCTTCCCTTACGCGAGCCTATTCCTTGTACAGGAGATCCAGGTGGAGCTCCATAGACAGGTCGAGTACGAGCCCTCCGACCCCCTTCTGGGCCACCACGTACGCCTGCTGCAGGTTCGCCCACAGCGGGATCCACGGCACGTCATAGGCGGACAGGATCTGGATGGCCTGGTACAGCTTGGCCCTCATTTCCTCATCCACCATCGACAGGGCTACCTCTGCGATGTTCTTGTAGGCATCGAAGTTGGGATGGTGGTTGAAGAAGGTGCCCAACCCCTCCGGGGACTCGGTGGTCCACGGAAGCAGGAAGTTGGACGCCTCCAGGTAGTCCGGATACCAACCGAGGAGGAACATGTCAAACCCGCCCTGGGACATGCGCTCGATGTAGGCGCCCCACTCCAGGGACTGGATGGTGATCTGGACCATCCCGGTTTCCTCGATGGCTTGCTTGAGGACAGCGGCCACGTCCGCCTCGGTGGTCCCGTAGTGCTTCGGGGAGTACCATAGGTTCACCTTAAGTGGGTTCTCCTCGGAGTAACCTGCCAGCGCGAGGAGCTCCCGCGCCTTCTCCAGGTCCCGCTTGGGGAACACGTCGATGGAGGCGTCGGCCGGCGGAAGGCCAGTAGGAACCATGGTGTAGATGGGGGTATTGAGCCCGGAGAACACCTGCTCGCAGATGGCGTCACGGTCCACCGCATACGTGATGGCCTGGCGGACGAACACGTTGTCCACCGGGGGTTGGGTCACGTTGAACAGCAGGTACCGGATCGAGGCACTGGGCCCGGGGAGCACCTGGAGGTCGGGGTTGTCCATAAGGTCCATGATGTCGATGGGGTTCAGGGTGCGGAAGGCGATGTCGATGTCCCCGGCCTCGATGGCCGCCCGCAGGGCAGCAGCGTCGGAGTACATCACCCATACGATCCTGCGGGTCTTAGGCGGCTCGCCGAAGTAGGTGTCCACCGCCTCGAATACCACCCGTTCATCGGGGATATACTCCACGACCCGGTAGGGACCAAGCCCCACGTAATTGCCCTTGGCGAAATCATCCTCAGGGGCACCGGTGTAAATGAGGGACGGGATCACGTTGTCAGTCATGCGGATGAGGAACGTGGCGTCTGGGTAGTTGAGGGTGATCTTAACCGTAAGGTCATCGACCACATCGATCGATTTGATGACCGGCTTGATCAAGCCCACACCGCCCTCGGGGCCGTCCAGCCGCAGGGTCCGCTCCAGGGCCGCCTTGACCGCAGCCGCGTCGCACGGGGTGCCATCCCAGAACACGATGCCGGGCCGGATGTGGAAGGTGTACACCAAGCCGTCCTCGGAGATCTCCCAGGACTCGGCCACCGCCGGGACCAGGGCGTTCGTGCCCGGCTCAAGCCCGAGGAGCGCCTTGCTGGTGTGACGAAGGACGTGCCAGGTAAAGTGGTCGTAAGAGTTGGAGAAGGACAGCTCCGTAATCCGGTCGGTGGTGCCAAGGATCAGGATATCGCTCGCCGCAAGGCCCGCCACTGCAACTGCAAGTGCAAAACCTAAAATCGCTAGCTTCTTCATGCACTTCTCACCTCCATCTAGTATTTACTCGCAAGATTTG
>DQVA01000182.1 GCA_015661965.1 Candidatus Bipolaricaulota bacterium | reverse complement strand
AGAACCTTAGCCGAAAACGGCTGCCAAAGTGGTTCCGCCTCAGGGGCGCAGGTCCGTCTTGGTAACCCAAATTGTGAGGAATCGATACCCCCTTCGGTAACACTTCCTCTGAGGCACTTCCGGGCTTGACAACCGCGCCTCCCTTGTGGTATTAAAGGGATGCCCCTTTCGTCTCTCCCCTCAGGAGCCGCTGGCGTTCCCTTGCCCGGCGACGGGGAGCACTCGGAGGCGCGTATGGCGCGGATAAAGCATGCGGTGATACTGGCGGCGGGGGAAGGCCGACGCATGGGCGGGGGGGAACCCAAGCCCCTCCGCCGCGTCGCCGGCCGGGAGATCCTCTACCGCACCGTCTCCGCCCTCCGGGACCTGGGGGTGGAGGAGTTCGTCCTGGTGGTGAACCCCGACCACCGGGCCCGGTTCGAGGGGTTCCTGCGGAAGCTCGGTGTCCCGGCGGAGATCGTCCTCAACCCCTCCCCCGAAAAGGGGAACGGCTACTCCCTGTACCTCGCCCGGGAGGCGGTATCGGGCCCGTTTCTCCTGGTGATGGGCGACCACATCTACGGGGAGGGCTTCCTGCGGCGGGCCGTGGCGGGGGAGGGGGCGGTGGTGGACCCGGGGCCTCGCTTCATCGATCGGGACGAGGCCACCGCGGTCCGCGTCCGGGACGGCCGGGTGGCGGACATCGGGAAGGGGCTGCGGGACCCCGATGCCTACGACACGGGATGTTTCGTCCTGGACCCATCGGTCTTCGCGGCCGCGGCGGAACTCGTCGCGGAAAGGCGTGAGGTGGAGCTCGCGGACGTGATCCGACGGGCCGCCCCGCCGGTCCACATCGTCCCGGGGGAGTTCTGGACCGATGTGGACACCCCCGCGGACCTCCGGCGCGCCTCGCGCCTCCTCATCGCCCAGGCGGTCAAGGGGACCGGGGACGGGATCGTGTCCCGGCTCATCAACCGCCGGATCTCCACCAGGATATCGGGGCTCCTGGTGGACCGGATCACCCCGTGGCAGGCCACCTGGGCCGCGTTCGGGGTGGGCCTCCTCGCGGCGGGGCTCAACCCCTGGAGCCCCGTGGCCGCCGCGGTCCTCTACCAGGTGAGCTCCATCCTGGACGGGGTCGACGGCGAGATCGCCCGGGCCACGCTGAGGCAGACCCCCCTGGGGGGATGGGTGGACTCGGTTCTCGACAGATACGTGGATATCGCCTACCTCCTCGCCCTGGCGGTGTCGACGCGCTTCCCCGCCGGCTTCTGGCCGGTGGTGGCGCTGGCCCTGTTGGGGAGCGTGCTCGTGAGCTACTCCACCGAGCGCTACCGGGGGGCCTTCGCCCGGGACATCTACCGCGACGTGCCCGCGCTCGCCCTCATCCCCGGCAAGAGGGACGAGCGGATCTTCCTCTCGATGGTCCTCGTGCTCCTGGGGTACGTGCGGGAGCTCTTCCTGGCGTTGGCCCTCATCACCCACCTGAGGGTCCTGATCACGCTCCTTCTGGGATCGAGGGAAATCCTGGGGAAAAGGGGGTGATGGGTGTGCTGCGGAGGCCGGAGTTCCTGGCCATCGGCCACGTGTGCTACGACCTGCGCGACGAGGGGCACGTGATTGGCGGCGCGGCCGCGTACTCCGCCCTCTTGGCGCGGAACCTGGGGTATCGCACCGCGATCCTCACCAGCGCCGCGGACGACTTCCCCTTCGAGAGCGCCCTGCCCGGGGTGGGGGTGAGGAGGACCCCTAGCCCCGTGAACACCGTGTTCGTGAACCGTCGCCTGGGGCGGCGCCGGGTGCAGTTCGTGGAGTCGGTGGCGCGGGAGATCGACCTCGCGTTGCTTCCGCCGCGGTGGCGCCGGCCCAGGATCGCCTACCTCTGCCCCATCATGGGCGAGTTCAGCGCCGTGGCCGCCCTGGAGGCCCTGGACCCCGAGGTGGTGGGGATCGCCCCCCAGGGGTGGCTCAGGCGGCGGACCCCCAAGGGGCTGGTGGTGCGGGCCGGGTGGGAGGAGCTGGAGGAGGCGGCCGGGCGGGCCGATTTCATCGTGGCCAGCCACGAGGAGCTCACCCCGGAGGAGATCGAGCGCTACGCCGCCCTCACGCGGATCTTCCTCCTCACCCGGAGCAGAGAGGGGGCGGACCTCTACGTGGGGGGCATCCCGGTGGCCCGGGTGCCGGCGGTCCCGGCCCGGGAGGTGGACGAGACCGGGGCCGGCGATGTGTTCGGGGCCGCCTTCGCCGTGCGCTACGCGGAGACCCGCGACCCCCTGGAAGCGGCGCGCTTCGCCGCCGCCGCGGCCTCCCTGGCGGTGGAGGGGGTCGGCCTCTCGGGCGTGCCGGATTCCCGGGAGGAGGTGCTCGTTCGGCTCGGGGAGGGGATCGCCGACCTGGAGGGACTCCCGGGGGAACGCGCCGGGTTGGTGTAGTAGGCCAACACATCGTGACCCCCCTTGGAGGCCCAGATCACCGCTACCTCGTCGAGGAGAACCACCGGGAAACAGGCAAACTCGCGCGGCAGATCCCAGCCCAACTCCCGTAGCTTCTCAAGCGGGCTT
>DQVA01000229.1 GCA_015661965.1 Candidatus Bipolaricaulota bacterium | reverse complement strand
GCCCCAGGATGGCGTCGGCCACGGCCGTGGCCCGCGCCAGCAGGGCCGCCTGGGCGGCATCCGGGGAAGGCCCCCCCGCCGCCAGCCCCACGAGCTCGGCCACCAATAGCCTGCGGTAGGCCTCGGCCAGGTCGAAATGCCCCTGCTCGTGGGCTAGCAGGGCCTGGCCCTCCGCCCCGGGACGCACCCAGGACCGGACAGGGTCCATAATACATCGGGCCAGCACCCCCTCCGGGGGCAGGGTAGCCCGCCACCCCTCCCCATGCTGCACTACCCGAGGGGAAAGCCTGTAGGAGAGAACGATGTGGATCCGGGCCGCCTCCTCGCCATGGCCTGGTGGAGGAGGACCACGGAAATCGGCCCAGGAAAGGCCCCCGGGGGCCCAGGGGATGCCAGGGGCGGGCAGCAGCCGCACGGGCTCCGGCGGCACCAGGTAGACCCGTACCGCCCCCCCTTGCCGCACTTCCAGCGTATAAAGCTCGGTCACCTGGGCGGGGAAGTACCCAGCCGCCGCGATGGTGAGGGAACTCACCGGGGAGAGGCTCACCGCCTCCACAAGGACCCCCGCCGGCCCAGGGACGCCCTGGACCAGCTCCGTCCCCGCCGGCCCCTGCACCCACACCTCCACCGGCCAGCCAGCCAGGGGGAGACCGGCCTGATCCAAAAGGGGAAGCCGCAGGAAAACCCCCTGGGAGATGGCGAGGGGCGCCAACGTCAAAATGAGTGTAATAGCGGCTACAGTCCGCATGCCCAACTTATACCCCATCGGCCGGTCCCGCGCAGCCAGCGCCAGCTCCACCCGGAACCCGGCGATCAACCGAAACCAGGCTGCGGCATCCCCCGCTGGACGGGCGAGGGAAGGCTATACTTCCCTAGACTACGGAGGTGATGGGGAATGAGGTTCCCGAGGTTTCTATTTCGCGTGAAGAACCGGGAGATCGAAAACGAGGCCAAGAAGATGGTGGAGGTATACGGGATCGACGACATCGAGATCCGCCGCGACGACACCATCGCCGACGCCTGGCTGGAGGACTACGAGGCCGGCCGCACCATCTACGGCCTGGAGGAGATCGAAAAGTACCTGGAGGAGCTCACCAAAGGCTGAACACTATGGCCACGCAAGAGGACTTTCGGCGGCTGGAGATCCGGGTAGGGACCATCGTGGAGGCACAGCCCTTCCCCGATGCGAGAAAGCCCGCCTACCGGCTCAAGGTGGATTTCGGTCCCGAGCTAGGGGTGAAGCGTTCCTCCGCCCAAATCACCGACCTGTATCGGCCAGAGGAGCTGGTGGGCAAGCAGGTGCTGGCGGTGGTCAACTTCCCCCCAAAACGCATCGCCGGTTTCCTCTCCGAGGTGTTGGTGCTGGGGGTGGACGACGACCAGGGCCGGGTGGTACTGGTGGCCCCGGACAGGCCGGTGCCGGACGGCCGCCGCCTGTACTAGCCATGGGGGGAGAGGGGCGGCTGGCGGCGACCAAGCGTATCATCGAGCGGACCATCCTGGTGCGCCGGATCAGCCTGGGGATTTTCTCCCTCGTGGCCCTGGCCGTAGTCCTCTTCTCCGAGATCTCCCCGGTTAACCCCTTGT
>DQVA01000281.1 GCA_015661965.1 Candidatus Bipolaricaulota bacterium | reverse complement strand
CTCCCAGCTGAACTCGGAAACCGGCCCCTGGCCGGTGGTAGTGCGGTTTAGGGTGGGATCGTGGATGACCAGGGGTTTCCCGTCGCGGATGGCGCGGACATCGATCTCCACGCGATCGGCTTCTTGGCGCCAGCCGAGCTCCAAGGCCTGGCGGGAGTTTTCGAGCACGCAACCCGATGCGCCGCGGTGTGCGATGATCTCCATCCGGGCTTCTGCAAACGGTTGAGAAAACTATACCATGTCCCAGGCAGCGGTGTCAAGTTCAGCCGGAGCCCGCGGGAGGGGCGGTGGTGCGCCGCACCACCAGCTTGGGGGTGAGGAGGCGGTACAGTCGCCGCCGGGGCTTCCCCTCCAATACGGAGAGGAGCCAGTCGGCGGCGATGGTGCCCAGCTCGAACGAGGGCTGGACCACGGTGGTGAGTTCGATCCGGGGCAGGGCAGCGTAGGAGATGTCGTCATAGCCCACCACCGACAGGTCCTCCGGCACCGCCAAGCCCAGCTCGTCCGCCGCCTGCAGCACCCCCAGCGCCACCACGTCGTTGGCGGCGAACACGGCGCTGGGCCGCTCTTCCCTGTCCAGCAGCTCCTTCCCCGCCCGGTAGCCGGCCCGTTGGGTGAAGTCGGAAAACGAAATCCACTCCTCCCGTACCGGGACCCCCCGCTCGGAAAGCACCGCCTCGAAGGCGGCCAGGCGGTCCAGTGAAGATTGGACGTCCTGAGGCCCACCAATGAACCCGATCCGCCGGTGCCCTAGCTCCACCAAATGTTCCACCGCCAGCCTCCCGCCCAAGCGGTCATCCACCCCCACGTACGGGGCAGGGACCACCTGACAGGCCCGGGAAACAAGCACGAACGGGGTTTTGGAGCGAGCCAGAGCCTTGAGATAGGGATCCTCAGCGGTGACCGTGGTTAGGATCAAGCCATCGACCCGCTTGCGCCGAAGGAGGCGGATGTAGCTCCGCTCCCGGGCCGGGTCCTCCTCGGTGTTGCACAGGATCACCCCGTAGCCGCGGGCATGGGCCACAACCCCCACGCCCCGGGTGACCTCGGCGAAGAACGGGTTGGTGATGTCCGGGATCACCAGGCCGATGGCCCCGGACGCTCCCTTGACCAATCCCCGGGCAAGCTCGTTCCGCTCATAGCCCAGCTCCTCGGCGATCTTCCGGATCCGGGCCTTGGTCTCCTCCCGGATCAGGGGGGAATCGTTCAGTGCCCGGGACACGGTGGACGGGGACACCCCGGCCGCCCGGGCCACATCCTTTATGGTCACCATACCGACTTTTTATCGTGCAACGGCGGCCCGTGCAAACGGTACCCATTGCCTCCCACCCCGGGAGTGGTGTACAAACCGGTCGGAGGTGAAACATGACGCATATAGAATTGAGGCCTGGCATCCACTGGGTGGGGGTGAACGACCGGGTCACCGACCTGTTCGAGGGGCTATGGCCCCTGCCCAATGGGGTCAGCTACAACGCGTACCTGGTGGTGGGAAGGAAGGTCGCCCTGATCGACGGGGTCAAAGCCCCGTTCGTCGAGGAGCTGGT
>DQVA01000022.1 GCA_015661965.1 Candidatus Bipolaricaulota bacterium | reverse complement strand
GGGGTGATATCCAAGGAGAGTCGTCTGGTCGTAATTTAATCTAAAAAATTCACGAACCCATTCCTAAAGGAGGGAACGAATGCCAGGGATTCTGGAGAATGCGAGGTCTACCAGCGGCACGGCCCTGCGGCTTAAGGACATGTCTCCCCTGAGCGGAATGTGCCCCATCTGCATCCGGGACTGCCCGGTTCTCTGCGAGATCAGCAAGTCAGCTTTCCGCGGCCGGGAGGTCCTGTACCCCGTGCCAGAGGCATTCGGCAAGAGCACTGCCGCCTCGAATAAAGACTATGGCCTTGATTGGTCCCACTTTCAGATCATGGTCACTGCATTGGGGGCCCAAGGGGTAGAGCCGGACCCGGATAAGGCCATCTTCCCCGAGGTGGACATCACCACTCGGGTGGGTGGGATCCCGCTCAAGGTCCCGGTGATGATCGCCGCCTTGGGGTCCACTGCGGTGGCCAAGAACTACTGGGAGGGGCTGGCCATCGGAGCGGCCCTGTCCGGCATCATTCAGGTCATCGGGGAGAACGTGTGCGGCATGGACCCGGAAGCCCGGTTCGAAAACGGCAAGGTTGTCTACTCCAAAGACCTAGAGTTTCGGGTCAACGCGTTCCGCAAGTATTGGGATGGCCGGCACGGGGACATCGCCGTTCAAACCAACGTCGAGGATCAGCGGTTCGGGGTGGACCTCTATGCTATTCGGGAGCTGGAGGTCAACGTCATCGAGCGCAAATGGGGCCAGGGGGCCAAATCCATCGGGGGCGAGGTGCGGATTTACGATCTGGATCGCGCCTTGATGCTGAAACGGCGGGGCTACATCGTGATCCCTGACCCTGAAGACGAAGCGGTGCAGGAGGCATTCCGCAAAGGGGTATTCGACTCCTTCGAGCGGCACTCCCGGGTGGGGATGCCAGACGTGGACGGGTTCGTAGAGGACGTGGAGTGGCTCCGCCAGCAGGGGGCCAAGAAGGTGTTCCTGAAGACCGGCGCCTACAACCCGGCGGTGACCGCCTTCACCATGAAGTGTGCGTCCTTGGCCAGGATAGACGTGCTCACCTTCGATGGGGCCGGCGGGGGCACTGGGATGAGCCCGGTACCGATGATGAACGAGTCCGGCACCCCCACCGTGTACCTCCTGGCCCAGATCCTGGAGTGCGCCAAAGTCCTGCGGGAGCGGGGTAAACACGTGCCGGACATCGTGATCGCTGGGGGCTTCGTCAACGAGACCCAGATCCTCAAAGCAATCGCCATGAGCAATCTAGGGGACGGACATGGCCCTTATGTCAAGGCGATCTCCATGGCCCGGGCGCCGCTGACCGCGGTGATGAAGGCGGACTATTTTGTGGAGCTGGCCCAGGCGGGGAAGCTGCCCGCCAAGTTCGCCCAGGAGTATGGGGACAAGCCTGAGAAGTTCTTCATCGCCACCACCGAGCTGCGGCGCAAGTACGGGGACGAGGTGGGGGCGGGCATCCCCTGGCCGGCGGTGGGGCTGTATAGCTACTTCATGGACCGAATCGGGGTGGGCCTGAAGCAGCTTTTGGCCGGCTGCCGTAAATGGCGGCTGGGGCTCCTTTCCCGCGACGATATCGCTGCCCTCACCGAGCGGGCCAGTCGGGTCACCGGCATCCCCACCATCGACGAGTTGGCCGCCAAGTCCATGCGGGACATTCTCGATTTCTGAGCCATGGGACGGGGGGTCGGTCCACCGGCCGGCCCCC
>DQVA01000118.1 GCA_015661965.1 Candidatus Bipolaricaulota bacterium | reverse complement strand
TGCCCAAAGCCGGCGGTGACTTCGCGGTGGGGAAGGGGCTGTTCGAGGAGCTACTGAGGAACGATCACATGCTGGATTACACCGCCGACGAGCTCTACGAGCTCGGCTGGGAGCTCTTCCGGGAGACGCGGGAGGAGATGGAGCGCGTCGCCGCCGAGATAGACCCGGATAGGACCGCCCGGGAGATCCTGGATGCGGCCAAGGACGATCACCCCGGGGCCGGGGAGCTCCTGGACGCCTATCGGCGGGAGATGGAGCGGGCCAAGCGGTTCGTGATCGAGAGGGACATCGTCTCCATCCCGGAGGGGGAGAGGCTCAGGCTCGAGCCCACCCCGCCGTTTTTGGCGCCGGTGATCCCCTACGCCGCCTACATGCCCCCCGGCCCCCTGGAGGCGGTGCAGGAGGGGGTCTTCCTCGTCACCCCCGTACCCCCGGATGCCCCGGAGGAACTGAAGCGGGAAAAACTGCGGGGACACAACTGGGCCAAGATCCCGGTGACCGCCTTGCACGAGGCCTACCCCGGGCACCACCTCCAGCTCTGCTACGCCAACCGGGTGGGGGAACTGCCGCGCAAGCTCGCGGGGTTCCTCTCGCCGCTGTTCGTGGAAGGCTGGGCCTTTTACTGCGAGGAGCTGATGGAGCGGCTGGGGTTCATCGGGGAGCCGATCCAACGGCTCGGGAGGTTGAACGATCAGCTGTGGCGGGCGGCCCGCATCATCCTGGACGTGTCCCTGCACTGCCGGGGGATGTCGGTGGAAGAGGGGGTGCGGTTCCTGGTGGAGGAGGTGGGCCTGGAGCGGGCCAACGCCCTGGCGGAGGTGCGCCGCTACACCGCCTCCCCCACCCAGCCCATGAGCTATCTCGTGGGCAAGCTGGAGATCCTGAAGCTGATCGAGGAGTTCAAGTCGAAGAACCCCGGGAAGACCATGCGGGAGCTGCACGACGCGATCCTTTCGTGTGGATCGCTCCCCCCGCGGCTCATGCGCCGCTCTCTGGGGCTTTCCTAACTGCGGCCCCCGAGCTGGAGTTCATGGGGCTTCCTCGCTGAGCACCGTGGGCGGCGCCGGGGGGCGATCCGGTGTCTGGCAGGACCCGGGCATTCCCCGAATTCCCCCGGGCCGCCTCAGCGTAACGCGTGCAGGGGCCGCCCCAGGGCGGCCAACGCCGCCTCCCACAGCCCCTCCGGAAAGGTGGGGTGGGCATGGATCGTGTCCGCCATCTCCTCCAAGGTGAGTCCGGCCTGGATGCCCAGGGCCGCTTCGGCGATGAGGTCCGAGGCGTGGGGCCCCACGATCTCCACACCCAGGAGCTTCCCCGCCCCCTTGTACGCGATGAGCTGGAAGTGCCCCAGGGACTCTCCCTCGGCCAGGGCCCGGCCCAGCGCCCCCAGGGGGAACCGGCCCACCACCACCTGATAGCCCGCCGCCCGGGCCTCCTCCTCGGAGAGTCCCACCAGCCCCACCTCCGGCTGGGTGAAGATGGCCTGGGGGAGCACCAGCTTCCCCGGGGGGGCGACCCGTTCCCCGGCCAGTAGCTCGGCCAAGAGCAGCCCCTCATGGGAGGCCTTGTGGGCGAGCAGCGGGCCGCCCCTGAGGTCGCCGATGGCGTAGATGTGCGTCCCGGCTTGGAAATCCTCCTCAGTGGCGATAAAACCCCGCTGGGGTTCGATCCCCACCGTCTCCAGGCCCAAGCCCGTGGGATCGGGCCTCCTCCCCACCGCCACCAACATCGCCTCGCAGGGTATCTCCTCCTCCCCGTCCGGGGAGCGCACAAGCAGCCCGTCCTTGGTGCAACCGACCGCGGCGGTGTTCAGCTTGATCTCTATCCCTTGCCGCCTGAGGGATTGCCCCAGCATCGCCAACCCCCGGCGGGAGAGGCCGATTCCGGGGAGGAGCCGTCCCTGCATCTCCACCACCGTGACCTGGCTGCCTAGCCGGCGGTACACGGTGGCCAGCTCCAGCCCGATCACCCCCCCTCCCACCACCACCAACTGCCCGGGCACCTTGGGGAGCGCCAGGGCATCCCGGGAGGACCACACCCGCTCCCCGTCGAACGGGAGCCCTGGGAGCTGGATCGGGGCCGAGCCGGTGGCGAGGACGACGGCTTGGGCCTGAAGTTCCAGCTCCTCCTCGTCCCTGGTCACCCGGACCCGCCCCGGGCCGGCGAGTCGCGCCTCCCCCTTGATGATCTCCACCCCGGTCGCCGAGAGGAGCCTTTCCACCCCTTGTCGCAGCGTTTCCACCACGCCCCGGGTCCATTCCCGCAGCCGCGGCAGGTCCACCCGGGCCGCGATGTCGATCCCCATCCCTTGGAGGGCCTCACGGCGCCCCAGGGGGGCAGTGGCGGCGTACAGGGCCTTGGTGGGGATGCAGCCCCGGTTGAGGCAGGTCCCCCCCACCCGGTCCCGCTCCACCAGCACCACTTCCTTCCCCAACTGTCCCAGGCGGCGGGCGGCCACGTAGCCGGCCGGCCCCGCGCCGATGACCAAGAACTCACAGGTTTTCCCCATCGATCCCTCCTTCGGCCTCAAGTCTAGGCGGTCCCCTGGGTTTCGCCAG
>DQVA01000231.1 GCA_015661965.1 Candidatus Bipolaricaulota bacterium | reverse complement strand
GGGGGACTACGGTCCAGGCAGCGGCCGCGGCGGCGTGCTCTGGCCCGCGGGCCTCGCGGTACGCCAACCCCCATTCCCAATCGTCCTTTCTCGCGAGCACCTTGCCCCCCGCCCTCCCCTCCTCCCCTTGCCAGCCGGTGAGGAGGTCAACCGCCCATGTTTCCCCGGTCAGTTCCACTTGCAACCCGTCCCCGGCCACCGAGAGAAGCGGGGTCAGCGACAGGGACACGTCCCCGGCGACGATCCTCACTAGCTCGCGGCGATAGGTGAGGCTCAAGCTGGAGAGGCGGTAGGGAGTGGGGCCGAAGGGACCGCCTGTGCGTAGTGATAGATTCAACGAACCATCGAGCAGGGTGCCGTTCGCAAGGAAGGACAGCGAGGAGGCCAAGGTGGCGGTGAAGGGATCGCCGGCGAAGTCCGCTCCCAGCCGGCTGCGCAGCTGGGCATAGGGGGTGCCCACCACC
The DNA here is from genome assembly GCA_015661965.1 of Candidatus Bipolaricaulota bacterium. Classification (GTDB taxonomy): domain Bacteria; phylum Bipolaricaulota; class Bipolaricaulia; order Bipolaricaulales; family Bipolaricaulaceae; genus UBA3574. The sequence goes on along the minus strand of DQVA01000231.1, from coordinate 1,992 downwards.
AAATCCGGGGTGGGGGGCAGCACCTTGGTGAACAGACTGGCTACGGCCTCCACATCTGGTCGGTCGGCGGAACTCGCGGAAAACCGCAAAAGATCGCGATCGGCTTCCGTGCCCACCGGGACGTGTACCTGGACCTCCACCAAGCCCCGTTCCCCTGGGGCCAGGGTCAGTTCCCGCGGGCGGACTTCCACCCTCCAGCCGTGGGCTGAGACGGCGGCCACGATGAACCTGTCCATCGAGTTCCCCAGATTGACCACGGAGAACCGATACAGGGCTGTACTCCCGGGGAGGGCCTCCCCGTCACCCGGCACGATCACTTCCACCTGATGCACTTCCACCACCGTGATCAGCCCGGTCTCTGAGGCCGTCCCGCCGGCCCAGTTGACGGTGAGGGTGACCTGGTATTCGCCCGCGTAGGCGGTGCGGGGGACTGCCAGGGTGAGGAACACCAGCTCCTCTTGGCCGGGCCCGATCTCAAGTTCCCCCACCGGGGTGAGGAACCCCCAACCGTCCGGGAACTCGACCGAAATCTCCACCACTAGGGCAGTTTCAGTTTCGTTCAGAAGGGAAAACACGTGCGTAACCAGCTCCCCGGGGAGGGCCTCCTTGGCGGGGGAGGTGCGTTCGAGAACCAGCCCTTGTCCGAGGACACCCCAAGCCAGAGTCAACACGCACAGGAACACCATGGCCGCCCGATCGAGCTCGCGCATCGCCGGGCCAGTGTGCCAGCTGGCCCTCGGAGGTGGAAGGAGAATGGTATGAGGGATAACTGACCCGTGCCCGCAGGACGAGGGACCCACGTCCCGTAACAGGACCGGATTCGGGAGCCGGAAGCGGCGAATTCGGCGTCTCCGCCTTGGCAAGCCCGCCGGGCCGCCTCAACCGGTTACCGGGACGGGGTGAGGCCCCAAGTGGCCAGCACTACCCCTTCCTCGTGTCGGTGCTCGATCGAGAACCCCCGGTGCTGGAAGATGGAGATCATGCGGAAGTTATCCGGTGTGGTTTCAGCCCTGACCTCCCGGATGCCCCAGTTTTGCGCGATTTCAAGGCAGAAGCCGGTGAGCACACCCCCTAGGCCCCGGTTCTGCCAGAGGTCGGCCACGAACACCGCGTACTCGGCCACCTCCCGGTCCGGGTCGGCCACGAGGCGCCCCACTCCCGCCAGCTTCTGCTGGCCGTCCTCCTCCACGATGGCTACGATGGCCATCTCCCGATCGTAGTCGATGAGGTCCCCGAAGTCCACGTCCAGCATGTTCCCGGTGGAGACGAAGTAGGAGAAGCCTATTTCTTCCTCCAGTGCCCAATCGAGCACCGAGGTGCACAGGGCCCCGGACTGGGAAATGAACGCCACGTGTCCGGCCTTGGGCATGGCCCCGGCGAAGCTGGCGTTGAGCTTGAGCCCGGGGACGATGATCCCCAGGCAGTTGGGGCCGACGATGCGCATGGCCTCGAACGCCCTGGCGATCCGACGGATCTCCTGTTCCAAGGCCTTCCCCTGCTCCCCGGCCTCCTTGAACCCGGCGGAGATGATGACCAGGCCGCGGATCCCGGCCTCGCCGCATTCCCGCACGATCCCCGGTACGGTCCGGGCCGGGGTGCAGATCACCGCCAGGTCCGGGGTTTTGGGGAGACTGGCCACGTTCGGATAGGCCTGGATCCCTTGCACCGCCTCGTGCTTGGGGTTCACCGGGTATACCACGCCCTGGAACCCGGCCCCGATCAGGTTCTTTAGTACGGTATAGCCTGCGCTTTGGGGGTTGTTGCTCGCCCCGATCACGGCGATCCGCTGCGGCTTGAAGATCTTGGCGAGGTTCCTGACGCTCACCTGTGCCTCCTTGCCCCTAGAACCGGGGCTGCCAGGAGCTGCTGTGCCCCCTCAAAACTGAGTCTACTTCTGCCAGGCAGAGCGCACCACAAAGGAAAAGGAAGCCACTTTGCGAGGGGAAGCTCCCGGGGGCCCTTTCCGGCCGGGTCCTGCCGCACGGCAGGTTT
>DQVA01000286.1 GCA_015661965.1 Candidatus Bipolaricaulota bacterium | reverse complement strand
CCGCGCATCCCCCTTTATCTCCCCGATAACTTGGAGGTTTACCGGGACGACGACCTGGTGGGTTGGGCGCCGAACCCCCGGGACGGGGTGCTCTCCGACGAGACCCTGTTCGGCTTGCACGGACGGGAGGGCTGAATGGAATATGAACTTCGCATAAAGCCGGATCGACGCGAACCCAAAGAGGCGGAGATCGCCAGGGGGACCGGGGTCGCCTCGGTCCCCTTGGTCCCCTTGCCCAAGCCGTTCCTGGAGTGGCAGCTCAAGTTCCGCCGCGCCAACCTCCGCTTCTTCATGACCGGGGAAGGCGACCACGATTTCGCCGTACACGTGGGGTACATGGGGACGGTGAACCCCAATGGTCCCGCCCCCATCAACATCGCCGCCAAGGGGGTGGGCCTCCTTCCCCGCCGCGATGTGGAGGCCCTCGCCGCCGAGCTCGAGGCCCTGATCGAGGAGGGTCTGAGCAAAGGCGAAAAGGAAACCAGGGAAAAGCGGCTTGAGTTCCTCCTAAGGCTCTACGAGGAGGTGGAGCTGGATCCTTACTCCTTCACCACCATCGAGATCTACGCCAAGACCACGTGGCGCAACATCATGCACGACCCCAGCTGTAGCGTCCTCTTCTCCTCCTACCGCAACACCAGCTTCCTCATCAACGGGGTGGCGGAGGTGCTGGGTCCCGGGACCCCGGAGTACCGGTTCGTCACCGGGCTCCACGACCTCTTCCACCTCCCCCGGGGCGGCGAGCGTAAGCGGTATCCCGCGGTGTACCGGATCTGGGCCGTCGAGGCGTACAACAAGACCCCGGGTCCCAAGGCGGGGGAGCGGATAACGTAGCGGATGAACCGGGCCTACTTCGCCCGCCGCTTCGCGATGGCCCTCCTCGCCATCGGGGTGGCGGTGGTCCTCAACTTCCTCCTGATCCACCTCATGCCCGGGGACCCCGCCCACCGGTTCTACGCCGACCCCCGGGTCCCTCCGGAGGTGAAGCAGGAGATCATCCGGCTGTTTGGCCTCGATAAGCCCCTGTGGCAGCAGTTCCTGCTCTACATGCGCAACGTACTGCGGGGAGAGCTGGGGGTCTCTTACACCACTCAGCGGCCGGTGCTTCAGGTGATCGCCGAGCGCATCCCCTGGACGCTGGCCATCACCTTGATCCCCACTTTCTTGGCCATCGCCTGCGGAATCTGGCTGGGGCTGTGGACCGCCTGGAGGCGGGGCGGGATACTGGATTTCCTGTTGCGTACGTTGGGCACCGCTACGTCCTCCGTCCCCTCCTTCTGGCTGGCGATGCTTCTGGTGATGATCTTTTCCTATTGGGCCCGGATCTTTCCGTTGATGGGGATGGTGAAGCCCGGTCTCTCCCTGGCCGAGGCCCCCTGGTCGTTCATCGGCAGCGTGGCCTACCACGCCGCCCTGCCCATGCTCACCTTGTTCGTCCTATCGGTGCCGGGATATGCCCTCGTGATGCGGAACGCGGTGATCTCGGTGTTGGGGGAGAACTACATCCTCGCCGCCCAGTCCAAGGGCATCTCCCAGACGGTGCTTCTGGGGCGGCACGTGCTCAAGAACGCGGTGTTGCCTCTGATCAGCATGTTCTCGCTTTCCCTGGTGGGGGTGATCGGGGGGGCGGTGCTGGTGGAGCAGGTGTTCTCCTGGTACGGGATGGGGCTTCTGATGATCCGGGCGGCCCAGGCCAGGGATTTTCCGCTGGTGCAGGCGGCGGCCCTGATCACCATCGTCCTCACCATCGCCGCCAACTTCGTGGCCGACCTGGTCCAGGCGTGGATCGATCCCCGGATTCGCTATGGCTAGGGGAGGGCATCGCAATCGGAGGCCCCAAAGTGAGGAAGGACTTCCCCGCCGGGAGCGGCGCTCCCTCCGACTCCTACGGCGGCCGGCCGGGCTTTTCTCACTCATTTTCCTGGCCTTATGCATCTTCTGCGCGCTGGCCGCGGACCGGATTTCCCCCTATGACCCCTATGATCCGGGGCAGAAGGACATCTTGCACGCGCTCACCGGGCCTTCGAGAAGGCACCCCCTGGGGACTGATTCCTTCGGGGGAGACCTCTTTTCCGCCCTGATCCATGGGGCGCGGATCGCCCTGATCGTGGGCTTCACCACCGGGATCACGGTGTCGCTTTTAGGGGCCGTATTGGGGGCGGCAGCCGCCTTCTTCGGGGGGGGAGTGGACCGGACCCTCATGTTCCTGGTGGACGTGGTGATGGTGTTGCCCGGGCTCCCCCTGATGATCCTGGTGGCCACCTATATCGGGGGCAGCTACTGGATCGTAGTGGTACTGTTCACGTTCCTGGGCTGGGCCGGGGTATGTCGGATGGTGCGGGGGCGGATCCTTTCCGAGAAGACGGTCCCCTACGTGGAGGCGGCCCGCAGCTACGCCGCCCCCCGGTGGAGGATCCTGTTCCGGCACCTCCTCCCCTCCACCTATCCGCTGCTCGCCGTCACCGCCGCCCGCACCGCCGCGGGCTCGGTCCTGGCCGAGGCGGGCTTGAGCTTCCTCGGGTTTGGGGACCCGTTGGCGATCTCTTGGGGGAAGCTGCTGGCCGAGGCCCAGTCCCAGGGGGCGCTGCTGTTCGGGGCGTGGTGGTGGGTGCTGTTCCCTGGGCTTGCAGTGACCCTGCTCGCCCTATCGTTCATCAACTTGGGGTACGCCCTGGAGGAGGTGTTTAACCCCAGGCTCCGCCGCGGCGCCCGCTGCTAGCCGGGAGGTTTCGAGATGTCGATCACGGTGGGGGTAGATGTCGGGGGGACGTTCACCGACTTCGTGTGGGTGGCCGACGGCGAGCTCAAAACCCTCAAGGTGCCCACCACCCCGGCCCAAGAAGAGGGTTTTCTCGACGGGCTGGATCGTTTGGGGGTCGGCGAAATCGAAAGGATCGTGCACGGGACCACCGTGGCCACCAACGCCCTCCTGGAGGGGAAGTGGGCCGAGACGGCCCTCATCACCACCGCGGGGTTCCGGGACGTCCTCGAGATCGGCCGCCAGACCCGGCCCTCCCTCTACGACCTCTTCTGTGACCGGCCGCCCCCCCTGGTACCCCGGGAATGGCGCCTGGAGGTGGCCGAGCGCCTGGACGCGCGGGGCCGGGTGATCCGGCCCCTGGATGAGGAGGCGGTGCGGGAGCTGGCGAGGAGGATAAGGGCCGGGGGGATCCGGGCGGTGGCGGTGGTCCTCCTCTTTTCCTTCCTCAACCCGGCCCACGAGCGGCGTGTGGCGGAGATCCTGCGGGAGGAGGGGGTGGAGGCCGCCGTCGCCCTCTCCTCGAAGGTCCTCCCGGAGTTCCGGGAATACGAGCGCACCTCCACCACGGTCACCACCGCGGCCCTGCGGCCGGTGGTGGAGGGGTACCTCTCGCGCCTCTCCGGGGCCCTGGCCTCCAGGGG
>DQVA01000036.1 GCA_015661965.1 Candidatus Bipolaricaulota bacterium | reverse complement strand
CCCGTCCCCTCGTAGATAGCCGCTGGCCCGTATTCCACCGTGCCCTTGATCTCCTCCCCCCACCAGGTAACCACCGCCTGGTCTGGGGACAGGGGGCTGGCCCAGGGTCCCAAGGCGGTCCAGGGAACGGAGATCTCCCGCCCCCCCTGCAGGGCCAGAGCGGCGACCAGAAACAAGGCCACCAGGATCAGAAAAGCCGGCTTTGGATTGGAAAACAATTCGCTCATCCTTCCCTCCTCACTCGGGCCGGGCTGCCAGGACGATCAGCACCAGATCGATCAGGTCCTCGGCCCGGTCCGATATCTCCACGAGCATCGCGAGGAAATCCCGGATCAACAGCTTCTCCGCCAAGGGGAGATCCGTGGCGAACAGGCGGGTGAGGGCCCGGCGTTCCAGGTCGTCCACCCGGCCTTCGGCGTGCTCGACCGCTTCGGCGAGGCGTTCGGCCTCCGCGGACCCGGCCAGGAGCGCCGCCACACAAGCCTGCACGTCCTGCAGTTGGGCCTGGGTTACCGCCACGATCTCAGCCACCAGGGGATGGAGGAGTTCCGGGATGTTCACCCCTTGCAAGGTGACGTAGTCCATCACCGCCTCGGCGGCGTTGGCCAACCGGTCCGTCCCGTCGATCAGGGTGAGCAGGGTGCGGCGGCGGCCGGCGACCAGGGCCCCCCGCACCAGGGCTTGTTCCGCCTCCCGCCGCACGGCGTCGGCCTGCCCCTCCCGCAGGTGGGTTTCCCGGGCCAGCACCGCCAGCTCCTCTTGAGGCCTCCCGGCCAGTAAGGCATTGACCCCCTCCGCCATCGTCTCCACCGTAGCCCGGACCTTTCCAAGGTGCTCCAGCAACAGCTCCCTCACGGCCTGATCGCCACCCGTCCTAAACGGCATGCCCCCTCCTTTTGCCGGACCTTACCCGTCACGATATACTCCATCGGCATTCTGCAGGCAACCTCGAGGTGATCTGGATGGCGAAGGCACGTACTGTCAGTTTCGTCGGTCACTCCGGTTCCGGAAAGACCGCTCTGGCCGGGGCCCTGCTCGCCAAAGCAGGGGTCAAAGGTGAGATCGCATTCGACCAGTCCCCGGAGGAGAAGCGGCGCGGTTACTCCATCGACCTCTCCATCGGGGCCTGTGAGTGGAAGGGGACCAAGCTCAATTTGCTGGTGACCCCTGGGTTGGGCGAGTTCGTGGAGGAGATCTACAAGGCCGTGGACGCCTCCGACCTGGTGGTGTTGGTGGCCAACGCGGAGAAGCCGGTGGAGGTGGTCACCGAACAGGCGTGGGAGATCCGGGCCCGGCTCGGGAAGCCGGCGCTGGTGTTTGTGAACATGTTGGACAAGCCCAACGTGGACCCAGACAAGGCCCTCTCCGAGCTGCGTGACGCCCTGGGCGGCAAGCTTTGGCCACTGCAGCTGCCGATCCGAGACGGCGAGGCGTTCCTGGGGCTTTATGACCTGCTTACGGCGAGGCCGGTGGCCTGCCAAGGGAAGGCCGAGGTCCCCGACCAGGTCAAGTCCCGTGCCGAGGAGCTGCGGGGTGAGCTCCTGGAGGAGGTGGCCACCTTCGACGACGCCCTGGTGGAGAAGGTGCTCGCCGATGAGCCCCTGGCCCCGGAGGAGATCGCGCGCGCCCTCCGGACCGGGGTGGCCGAGGGTGGCATCGTGCCTGTCCTGTGGGGCTCGGCCCAGACCGGCCAGGGACTGGAGGAGCTCCTGGAGGCCCTGCTCGCCCTGTCCCCCGAGCCCAGCGGGGAGGACAAAACGAAGCTGCGGGTGTTCACTTTGGCCATCGATCCCTACCTCGGGAAGCTGGCTTACGTGCGGGTGCTGGGGGGGAAGGTGGCCGAGGGCGATTCCCTGGTGAACTTGCGCAGTGGGGAGAAGGTCCAGGTGCGGGATGTGTACGCCTTCACCGGCACCAAGCTCGCGAAATCCGGGGCCGCAGAGCTGGGCGAGGTGGTGGCGCTGGGCAAACTCGACGGCATCGCTCTCGGGGACACCCTGGCCGCCTCGGGCGATCAGGAACCGCTCCCCGAGATCCCGTTCCCCAAACCGGTGTTCTCCCGGGCCATCGTGCCCAAATCCCAGGCCGACGATGAGAAGATGAGCATGGTCCTGAGGGACCTGGTGGCCACCAAGGCCACGTTGGACTTCCAGCGGGACCCGGTGACAAAAGAGGCGATCCTGTCGGGCATGGGCGACGTGCAGCTGGATGTGTTGGCCGAAAGGTTGCGCACCCGCTATCAGGTGGAGGTGGAGTTCCGGGTGCCCAAGATCCCGTACCGGGAGACGATCCGCAAGACCGCCCAGGCCCAGTACCGGCACAAGAAACAGACCGGTGGCCGGGGCCAGTTCGGCGAGGTGCATCTCAGGATCGAGCCCCTGCCGCGGGGGGCGGGGTTCGAGTTCGCCGACGAGACAAAAGGGGGAGTGATCCCAGGCCAGTTCATCCCCGGGGTGGAGAAGGGGGTACGGGAGGCCATGCAGGAGGGGATCCTGGCCGGCTACCCGGTGGTGGATGTGAAGGCGGCCGTGTTCTACGGCCAGTACCACCCGGTGGATTCCTCCGAGCTTTCCTTCAAGATCGCCGCCCGGGAGTGCTTCAAGCTGGCGGCCCAGCAGGCGGAGCCCACCCTGCTTGAGCCAATCATGGCCCTATCGGTGACCACCCCCGAGGCGTTCACCGGCGACATCATCTCCGACCTCAACTCCCGCCGGGGCCGTATCCTGGGCATGGAGTCCCAGGGCGGAAAAACGGTGATCAAGGCCGAGGTCCCCCTGGCCGAGGTGATGTCCTACGCCCTGGACCTCAAGTCCCTCACCCAGGGGCGGGCCACGTTCCAGATGGAGTTCGTGCGCTACGATTACGTGCCGGCCCAGATCCAGGAGAAGGTGGTGGCGCAGGCCAAGGCCGAAAAGGATGCGGGTTAGCGAGTGGATGCTGGCCGACCCTCCCACCATCCGGGCGGAGGCCCCGGTGGAGGAGGCGGGGAAACTCGCGGAACAGCTGGGTCTAGCCATCGTATACGTGGTGGATGGGGAGGGGCGGCTGGTGGGGTTTCTCACCCGGAAGGCCATCTCCGCCGCCCCCAACCCCGCCCTGCCCACCGGGAAGCTGGCCGCCGCCCCCACGGTGACCCTGTCCCCGGACGATCCCATGGAGCGGGCAGTGGTGCTGCTGGGGGAGCGTCACCTGCTCTTGCCGGTGGTGGAGGAGGGGCGGCTGGTGGGGGTGATCACCCGGGGCGGGGTGCTTAAGGCCCTGGCGGAGATGGCCGGCTTCGGGGAGGAGGGGACCCGGATCCGGGTCAAGCTCTCCCAGCCCGGGGAGGTGTACCGGGCCCTGGAGGTGCTGGAGCAGCACGGACTTACGCTGGTGGCGGTGATCCGGGGCGGGCAAGGGGAGGTCGTCATCCATGTGCAGGGGCTCCAGGACAAGGAGAAGCTCCTGCATGAGCTGGAGGAGGCCCTGGGATGAACCGAGGCACCTTCCAGGTGCGTACCCGTGCCGCCCAGGAGGTCCTGGACATCACCCCCCGGGTCCAGGAAGCGCTGGTGGGCCTGGGGCTGAGGGAGGGGGCCGTGCTCCTCTACTGCCCCCATACCACCTGTGCCCTTGCCGTGAACGAGGTCGCCGATCCGGACGTGCGGGCCGACGTATCCCGCGCCCTGACCGCCCTGGTACCACGCATCCCGTTCCGGCACGGCGAGGGGAATTCCCCTGCTCACCTACTGGCCACCCTGCTTGGGCCGTCGCTGCTGCTGCCGGTGGAGGGGGGGCGGCTCGCCCTGGGCACCTGGCAGGGCGTGTACCTGTGCGAGTTCGACGGCCCCCGCACCCGCTCGGTATGGGTCTACCCCCTTTCAGTTGATGCCCCTGGGGTGCGGGACTAGAATTCGATTTGTCCAGCCAGTGTAGCTCAAGTGGTAGAGCATCCGCCTTGTAAGCGGAGGGTTGCCCGTTCGAGTCGGGCCACTGGCTCACAGGCCCCTGGCAGTTCTCCGGGGACCCCGTAAAATAGCGGGGTCCCACGAAGGCAGCGGCCTTCGGGGGGTGTCGTGGAGGGGTAGCGAAGCGGTCAAACGCACCGGGCTGTAAACCCGGCGGCTTGCGGCCTTCGGGGGTTCGAATCCCTCCCCCTCCACCAGGTTGAGCGTGACGTCCGATTTCCGGTAAACTTGCGCGAGCCCGTGTAGCTCAGCAGGCAGAGCATCCCGCTGGTAATGGGAAGGTCGTCGGTTCGAATCCGACCGCGGGCTCCAGGTGGAAGGGGCGTGGCCATACCCCCGGACATCACAGAGCCTAAATCAAGCGGCCACTCGAAGGAGGGTGAACGATGGCAAAGGAGCAGTTCGTACGTACGAAGCCACATCTCAACATCGGCACCATCGGTCATATCGACCATGGGAAGACCACATTGACCTCGGCCATCACCAAGGTCCTGGCCATGAAGGGGCTGGCCAAGGAGCGGTCCTACGAGGAGGTGGCCAAGGCCGACGCCAAGCTGTTCCGCCGGGATGAGACGAAGATCCTGACGGTGAACGTAGCCCATGTGGAGTATGAGACCGAGAACCGGCACTACGCCCACATCGACTGCCCGGGCCACGCTGACTACATCAAGAACATGATCACCGGCGCCGCCCAGATGGACGGGGCTATTCTGGTAGTGTCCGCCGCTGACGGCCCCATGCCCCAGACCCGGGAGCATGTGCTTCTGGCGCGCCAGGTGAACGTGCCGGCCATCGTGGTGTTCCTGAACAAAGTGGACATGGTGGACGATCCGGAGCTGGTGGACCTGGTGGAGATGGAGGTGCGGGAGCTGCTATCCGAGTACGAGTTCCCCGGCGACGACATCCCGGTGATCCGCGGCTCGGCCCTCAAGGCCCTGCAGGCCACCTCCCTGGATGACCCGGCGATACAGCCCATCATCGAGCTCATGGAGGCGGTGGATAGCTACATCCCGCTCCCCAAGCGTGAGGAGGATAAGCCCTTCCTCATGCCCATCGAGGACATCTTCTCCATCAAGGGCCGGGGCACGGTGGTGACCGGCCGGGTGGAGCGGGGCCGGCTGCGCCCGGGTGAGGAGGTGGAGATCGTCGGACTTACCGACGAGATCAGGAAAACCGTGGCCACCTCCCTGGAGATGTTCAACAAGATCCTGGACGAGGCCATCGCCGGGGATAACGTGGGGGTGCTGTTGCGGGGCATCGAGAAGGACGAGGTGGAGCGGGGACAGGTGCTGGCCGCGCCGGGCTCCATCACCCCCCACACCGAGTTCTTGGCCCAGGTGTACGTCCTGTCCAAAGAGGAGGGCGGTCGCCATACCCCGTTCTTCACCGGCTACAAGCCCCAGTTCTACTTCCGGACCACCGACGTCACCGGGGAGATCGAGCTCCCCGAGGGCGTGGAGATGGTCATGCCCGGCGACAACGTGGACAACCTCAAGTGCAGGCTCCTCAAGCATATCGCCATGGAAGAGGGGCTCAGGTTCGCCATCCGCGAGGGCGGCCGTACCGTGGGCGCTGGGGTGGTGACCAAGATCCTTAAGTAATGGCCAAGAAAGACATCGTACTACACGTGACCCTGGCCTGTTCCGAGTGCGGGCGGCGGAACTACCATACCCGCCGTAACCGGAACAACACGCGGGAGAAGCTCTCCCTTAGGAAGTACTGCAAGTGGTGCCGACAGCACACCCTCCATAAGGAGGTGTGAGGTCGGCCCTTGTGCCCTGGAGGGAAGGCCAGTATAGTTGGATCCGGTTTGGAAAAACCGGGGCTAAGGTCGGCCGAGCAGGCTCACCTGGGGCTGCTCGACGCGGAAGAGCGGACTTCGCCGCAAACCCTCAGGGTTTGCGGCCCTGTAGGCCCGTAGCTCAATTGGCAGAGCGGCGGACTCCAAATCCGCAGGTTGGGGGTTCGAGTCCTCCCGGGCCTGCCACTGACCTACTCCCCGGGCCGCCGGCCCGGGGAAAAGCCAGGGGGCTGGAGGGATGATCGAAAGGATTAGACGGTACTTGACGTCTGTACGGGCCGAGGTCCAGCGGGTGAGCTGGCCTTCCCGCCGGGAGGTCGTCACCTTCACCATCTTGATCTTCATGATGGTGGTGGTGCTGGGCCTGTACCTGGGCCTGGTAGACCTCGTCCTGCAGCGGATCCTAAGCCTCCTCCTCGGGTAGGGTTGGAGTTCATGCAGCGTAAGAAGTGGTACGCCATTCAAACCTATGCGGGTTCCGAGCTCCGCGTGAAACGCCAGCTTGAGGAGCGGGTGCGCCAGCTCGGGTGGGAGAGGTATTTTGAGCCCATCCGCCACGACGGGGAGGTGGAGTACTTCTTCGTGCCGGTGGAGGAGGTAATCACCTCCCGCTCGCGCCGGGGGCGCTCCAGCGAATACCGGATCCCGTACGAGTATGAGCTGTTCGTGAAGACGAACGAGAGGATCGGGCGGGGGGACCTGATCGCCCGCCGGCCACCTAAGCACCTGGACCGGGCGGCCACCGTGGTGGCGATCGAGCCCCTGTGGCGGGTGGTGGTGGAGCTCATCAACCGGGCCGAGGTGGAGTACCTGGTGCCCTTGGAGAAGGGGCTCCGGCGGGACATCCGCGTGGGGGAACGGGTGCGCCCCGGCATCCCCATAACCCCGGATGCCGACGAGCGGTATCTCATCGAGGTCAAGGGACAGGTGGTGGCCCGGGAGCGGGTGCGGCGGGTGACACTCCGGTACGAGGACGGGACCGAGGAACGCCGCATCATCCCCGAGGCGTACCTGCCCCCCCGGCTGCGGGAGGGGCAGACCCTGTCCGAGGGGGCGGAGATCGAGCGGGAGCACAAGATCTACTCCCGCGCCACCGGCCTGGTCAAGGTGAAGGAGTACAAGGACAAGCGGGTGGTCACGGTCCAGCGGATCGAGAAACGGCGTCTCATCCCGGGGTACGTGTTCGCCAAGATGGGCCTCGATGAGGAGCAGATGTTCGAGCTCCTGCGGGGGCTGGAGGGCTCGGTCCGGTTCGTGGGGTCTCGCTTCCGGCCCATCCCCATCGAGGGCAAGGAGATGGCCTTCATCCAGCGCAAGGCCGGGCTGGAGGAGGCCCCGGTGGCCGAGGCCAAGGAGCGGGCCCCCAAGGTTGAGGTGGAGTTCGAGGTGGGCGAGATCGTCCAGATCGTGGAAGGGCCGTTCGCCGACTTCACCGGCGAGATCAAGGAGATCGACAAGGAAGCCGAGGAAGTGGTGGTGTCGGTGAAGGTGTTCGGGCGCGACACCCCGGTGCGGCTCAGTTTCGACGCCATCGAGAGGATCTAAGGAGGAGGCGGAATGGCCAAGAACGTGGTCGCAAGGATCAAGCTGCAGATCCCAGCCGGGCAGGCAAACCCTGCCCCGCCGGTGGGACCAGCCTTGGGTGAGCATAAGGTCAACATCATGGAGTTCTGTAAGAAGTTCAACGAGGCCACCAAGAACGAAGAGCCCGGCCTCATCATCCCGGTGGAGATCACCGTCTACCAGGACCGGTCCTTCGATTTCGTCCTCAAGCAGCCCCCGGTGGCGGTGCTTCTCAAGAAGGCCGCCGGGATCACCAAGGGGTCCCCCGAGCCCAACCGGCTGAAGGTGGGGCGGGTGACCATGGAGCAGGTACGACGGATCGCGGAGCGGAAGCTTCCCGACCTCAACACCGATGACCTGGAAGCGGCCATCCGCACGGTGCTGGGCACTGCCAAGAACATGGGGATCGAGGTGGAAAAGTGAAGAGGAGCCGCAGGTACCGCGAGCTGGCGACTACGCTCGATCGGGAGCGGGTCTACCCGGTGCGGGAGGCGATCGAGTTGATGAAACGGCTGGCCACCGCCAAGTTCCCGGAGACGGCGGAGGCCGCGTTCAACCTGGGCATCAACCCCTCCCAACACATGGTGCGCGGGAGCGTGTCCCTGCCCCACGGCACCGGGAAGACGGTGCGGGTATTGGTGTTCGCCCGGGGGGAGAAGATCCGGGAAGCGGAGGAGGCCGGGGCGGACTACGTGGGGGGGGAGGAGCTGGCCGAGAGGATCCGGGAAGGGTGGCTGGAATTCGACCGGGTGGCGGCCACCCCGGACATGATGCCCTTGGTGGGGCGGTTGGGGAAGATCTTGGGCCCCCGGGGCCTGATGCCCTCCCCCAAGTCCGGCACGGTCAGCCAGGACATAGGGAAGCTGGTCCAGGAGCTGAAGGCGGGGATGATCGAGTTCCGGGCTGACCGGTATGGGATCATCCATGCCCCGTTCGGTCGGGTGGACTTCGAGGTGGATAAGCTCAGGGAGAACTTGCTCGCCCTGACCCGGGCCATCCTGGAACGGAAGCCCGAGGGCACCAAGGGCAAATACATTCAACGGGTAACCATCTCCTCCACCATGGGGCCGGGGATCCACGTGGACGAGGCCGAGCTCATCCAGGCGGCCCAGAGCCTATAAGGGGGGACCATGCCGAGGCCGGAGAAGGTGGCACAGGTAGAGGAGCTCAAGGAGAAGCTTTCCCAAGCGCGGTCAGTGGTCCTGGTGGACTTCCTGGGGCTTACCGCCAGTGAGTGCGTGGAGCTGCGGCGCCTGATGCGGGCCCGGGGCGTGGAGTTCCGGGTGGTGAAGAACACCCTGGCCCGGATCGCCGCCCGGGAAGCCGGGGCGGATTTCTTGGTGGACTATCTCACCGGCCCCAACGCCGTCGTGGTGGGGCGGGATGATCCCACCGTGCCCTACAAGGTGGCCCGGGAGTGCGCAAAGAAGTACCCCCATTTCCGGGTCAAGGCGGGCCTGTTTGAGGGGGAGCCAGTTCCCCCGGAGCAGGTGGAGTGGTACGCCACTTTGCCCTCCCGGGAGGAGCTGTTGGCGAGACTGGCCGGGGGACTCGCCGGGCCCATCCGGGGCCTGGCGGTGGCCCTGGCCGGGGTCATCCGGGGCCTGGCGGTGGCCCTGGCGGAAGTGAAGAAGAAAAAAGAACAGAAGGGGTGAGCCATGACGAAAGAGGAAATCCTACAGGCCATCGAGGAGATGTCGGTCAAAGAGCTGGCCGAGCTGGTGTCGGCCATCGAGGAGCGGTTCGGGGTCTCCGCCCAGGCGGCGGTGCCGGTGGCGGTGGCGGCTGCCCCCCAGGCCGGGGCCGAGGCCGGGGCCGAGGAGAAGTCCACTGTGGATGTGGTCATCACCAACGCCGGCCAGCAGAAGATCCAGCTCATCAAGGCCGTCAAGGAGATCACCGGAAAAGGGCTCAAGGAGTGCAAGGAGCTGGTGGACAAGCTCCCCGCCGTGGTCAAGGAGGGCGTGAGCCCGGACGAGGCGGAGGATTTGAAGAAGAAGCTTGAGGCCGCCGGCGCGGAAATCGAGCTCAGGTAAGCCAGACAGAGGAGGTGAGGGGTCACCCACGGGTGGCCCTTATTGCCCATGGGCAGGCGTCAGTATGGACGTGCGCGCGAGTGGATGGAGCCCCCGGACCTGACCGCTGATCAGCGGCGGTCCTACGAGCGCTTCCTCAACCAGGGGATCGCGGAGGCCTTCGCCGAGGTCTCCCCCATCGTGTCCCCGGGGCGGGAGGATCTGGTGTTGGAGCTGGTCGACCCACGCCTGGGCCAACCCCGCAACGACGAGTGGGAGTGCCGGCTCAAGGACCTCACCTATGCCGCCCCCCTGCGGGTCACCGGCCGCCTCAAAGTGGGGGACCGGCTGATCAAGGAGGCGGAGCTGTACCTGGCGGACATCCCCCTGATGACCTCGCGGGCCACGTTCATCATCAACGGCACCGAGAACGCCCTGGTGAACGAGCTTACCCGCTCTCCGGGCCTATACATCACCCGGGAGGAGCCGCACCTGTTCCGGGCGCATTTCCTCCCCGAGCAGGGGGCGTGGCTGGAGATCGACCTGGATATCCGCCGCTGGACCCTGAGGGCCAACTTGGACCGCCGGGGCAAGGTGCCGGTGGCCTGTTTCCTACGTGCCCTGGGAATGGAGACCGGGGACATGTTGTCCCGCTACTCCCTGGAGGTGCCGGTGGCCGAGCTCCCCGAGCGGTTGCAGGCCTGGAAGACCGCCTTCCTGGCCGAGTCGGTGGAGATCGACGGGGAGCGGTGGGAGGCCGGCGAGGAGTTGACCTCGGCCCGGGTGAAGCGGCTGATCGCCCAGGGGCGGGGCACGATCCGGGTGGTGCATCCCGCCCTGGCCAAAGCCCTGCAGGAGGACAAGACCGCCACCCAAGAGGAGGCGGTGCGCTACATCTACCACCGGTTCCGGTCCTCGGACCGGCCCGCCTTCGCTCAGATGTTGGAGTACCTGCGGGGGCTCTACTTCCAGCCCGATAGCTACCGCCTCACCCCCATCGGCCGGTTCAAGCTCAACCGCAAGCTGGGGATCGAAAGGAGCGAGACCTACCTCACCCCGGAGGACATCTACCGGGCGCTGGACCTGTTGGTGAGGGCCCCGGAGGAGCCGCGACTTCTCGATGAGAAGGATCACTTGGGTAACAAGCGGGTGCGGCTGCCTGGGGAGCAGGCCCAGGCCGCTTTGCGGGCAGGCCTTGTGCGCATGGCCCGCATCGCCCAGGACAAACTATCCCGGGTGGACCTAGAGGATCGGGATGCGATCCGCAAGATCGTATCCGCCCGCACCGTGCAGGCGGCGGTGAACATGCTGTTTTACACGGGACGCCTGTCCCAGTTCCTGGAGCAGACCAACCCCCTATCAGAGCTCACCCACAAGCGGAGGCTGTCGGCCCTGGGCGGGGTATCGGCCCGCCGGGCCAAGATCGAGGTGCGAGATGTCCACCCCTCCCACTACGCCCGCATCTGTCCCATCGAAACCCCGGAGGGACAAAACATCGGGCTCATCACCTCCATGGCCGTCTATGCGCGGGTGAACGAGTTCGGGTTCCTGGAGGCCCCCTACGTGCGGGTCAAAAACGGCCGCGTCACCGGGAAGATCGTGTATCTGATGGCGGACGAGGAGGAGAACTTCCGCATCGCCCCGGCCACGGTGGAGGTGGACGAGGAAGGCCGCATCTTGGGGGACAGGGTGCCCATCCGCACCGGTCGGGAGGAGATCAAGTTCGTCCCCCCCACGGAGGTGGACTTCATAGAGGTCTCGCCCCGGACCATCGTGGGGGTGTCCGCCTCGCTGATCCCGTTTTTGGAGCACGACGACGCCAACCGGGCCCTGATGGGGGCCAACATGCAGCGGCAGGCGGTGCCGCTCCTGCGGCCACAAGCCCCCATCGTGGGCACCGGCATGGAAGGGAAAGCCGCCCGGGATTCCGGGGCGGTGGTGATCTGCGAGCAGGATGGCGTGGTGGAGAAGGTTGACGCCCAAAAGATCGTGGTCAAGTCCGGGGCAGTGAGGAGGACCTACCGCCTGCTCACCTTTGAACGCTCCAACCAGGACACCATCCTCCACCAGCGTCCGTTGGTGCGGCCGGGGGACAAGGTGCGGCGGGGGGAGGTGCTTGCCGACTCCCAGTCCACAGAGGGGGGGGAGCTGGCGTTGGGCACCAACCTGCTCGTGGGGTTCCTCCCATTTGAGGGCTACAACTACGAGGACGCCATCGTCATCTCCGAGCGGCTGGTACGGGAGAACGTGCTCGATTCCATCCACATCCAGGAGTTCGAGGTCAGGGCGGAGGAGACCAAGCTAGGGCCGGAGGAGATAACCGCCGATATCCCCAACCTGTCCAAGGAGGACCTGAGGAACCTGGACGAACACGGGATCGTGCGGGTGGGCACCGAGGTGAGGACCGGGGACGTGTTGGTGGGGAAGATCACCCCGAAAGGCGAGGCGGAGCCCAGCCCGGAGGAGCGCATCTTCCGGTCCATCTTCGGGGAGAAGATGCGCAACTTCAGAAACACCTCTCTCAAGATGCCCCCCATCACCGGCACGGCCACGGTGATCCGGGTGAAGCGCCTATCGCGGGCGGCCGGGGACGACCTGGAAGCCGGGGTCAATGAGTTGGTGAAGGTCTACGTGGCCCAAAGGCGGCGCATCGCGGTGGGCGACAAGCTCGCCGGCCGCCACGGCAACAAGGGCGTCATCGCTACCATCCTCCCCGAGGAGGACATGCCGTTCCTCCCGGACGGCACGCCCCTGGACGTGGTGCTCAACCCCCTGGGGGTGCCCTCCCGTATGAACCTGGGCCAGATCTTCGAGACCAACCTGGGGTGGCTGGCCGCCCTGCGGGGGGAGAAGGTGGAGACCCCGGTATTCGATGGCGCCAAAGAGGCGGAGATCCTCACCGAACTCACCGAGGAGCTTGAGAAACATGGCCTGGCGGACGGCAGCCGGCGGGACGGCAAGGTGTGGCTGCGGGACGGTCGCACCGGGGAGCCGTTCAAGGCCCCGGTGACGGTGGGGGTGATGTACCTACTCAAGCTTGAGCACATCGCGGCGGACAAGATCCATGCCCGGTCCACCGGGCCCTATGCCCTGATCACCCAGCAGCCCCTGGGGGGTAAGGCCCAGTTCGGCGGTCAGCGGCTGGGGGAGATGGAGGTATGGGCCCTGGAGGCTTACGGGGCGGCGACGCTCCTGCAGGAGATGCTCACGGTGAAGTCCGACGACGCCAAGGGGCGGGTGCAGCTGTACAAGGCCATCCTCCGGGGGGAGGACTTCCCCAAGCCGGGGATCCCCGAGTCGTTCCGGGTGTTGTGGCGGGAGCTGCAGTGTCTGGCTCTGGCCCCCAAGGCCTACGACGCCGGCGGCCGCGAGTTGGATGTCGTATGAGCTCATGGCCCGGGAACGAGCAGCGGGATATATCCTGTTCCGCGAGCGCTCGGGCCGGCGTGAGTACCTGATCATCCGCAACCGCCAGGGGGGGCACTGGGGGTTCCCCAAAGGGCACATCGAGCTGGGCGAGGATGAGCTGGCGGCGGCCCGGCGGGAGGTGGCCGAGGAGGTGGGAATCCAGCGGCTGGTGCCGGTGCCCGGCTTCCGGCAACTGATCCGTTACCGGTTTTTCCGCAAAGGAGAGCTGGTGGAAAAACAGGTCACTTTTTTTCTGGGCCGGGCCGAGGAGGAGGGGCAGCCCGCCCCCGGGGAGGTGGGGGAAATGCAGTGGCTTCCGTTCCCGGCCGCCCTGGAGCGGATCACCCACGAGGAACAGCGCGAGCTTTTGCGCCAGGCGGAGGCGCTGCTGGCGCGGGCCGGTTAGCCGGCCACCTTCCCAGCGGGGATCTCCCCGGCCCGCTGCAGGGCGTACTTTGAGGTGAACGGGCCGACCAATTCGTGGATCACCGTGGCCCCGATGATCACGTTCACCAGGATATCGGAGTAGGGCGCCAGCTCCGGGATCCCCTTCACTGTGAGGGCAAGCCCGATCACGATCCCCCCTTGCGGGATAAGGCCCCAGCCGGTGTAACGGCGCACCGCTGGCGGCGCCCCACCCAGGGTCGCCCCCAGGTACGCCCCGCCCAGCTTACCCCCCGTGCGGAAGGCCACGAACAGGAGCACCAACGGCAGATACTTGAGCAACACCGAGAAATCCAGGTACATCCCGCTTACGGTGAAGAAAAGCAGGAACACGAGCGGTTCCACATGCCGCTCGATGAGTTGAAACACCCGCGGCCTGGTGCGACGCAGGTTCACCACCGTGATCCCCACCGCCATGGTCACCAATAGCGCGTCCAGCCCCGCGAGCGTGGCGAGGCCGTAGCCCAGGATGAGGGCGGTGACCACAAGCGCAATGAGGATCCCGTCCTGGGACCCCCGTAGCAGCCTCACCACCCAGTGGTAGGCTAACCCCAAGGCGATGCCCAAGGCCAGGGAGGCCAGGATGACCAGGAACGGCTCCAGGAAGACGAGGGGTGTGACGTGGGAATGGGCCACCAGGATAGAGGCCAGGGCAGTGGCCACGCTGAAATTGATGATGCCCAGCGCATCGTCGAAGGCAGCCGCCCCCATGATGCTGAAGGAAACCATCCCCTTAGCCCGGTATTGGTGGATGACGGCCAGGGTGGCGGAGGGGTCGGTGGGGGAGCCCAATGCCCCCAGGAGCAGGGCCAACGGGATGGCCGCCACGAAACCCGCCCCGATGGGAAGGGTTATCAGGAGCGGTAGCACGATGGTCGCCCCGCCGAGGATGGCCAGGGCGGCCAGCTCCGCTTCCCCCAGGGCCAGGAACACGATGCTGCGGCCCAGCTCCTTCAGGGGGCCGATGGCCAGCGTCCCCCCCACCTCGAAGGTGATGATGGCCAAAGCGGCGTTTATAAGCGGATCCGTGCCCGCCAGGAACGCGGGGGACACGAACCTGGAGATGCGAGGGTTGAGGATGATCCCTGCGATGATGTAGCCGGCCACCCGGGGGAACCCCAAGCGTTGGGCGATCTCCCCGAGCGCCAGGCCCAAGGCCAGCACCATGCCCACGATGAGTAACGGATCCATGGCGAGTGTCCTGCATAAACGTGCGATGAGGACGCGCTAGTTTACGTCCGCGGCCGGCTGGCGACAAGCCGCGACCGCGCTTTGGGGCCGCTCCCAACGGGCGTATACTTGACACATGGACGCGGGCCCGGTCATAGCCTCTTGTGCCATCTTCCTCCTCACCTATGGCCTGATCTTCTCGGAGCGGGTGCACCGGACCATCGCTGCCATGGCCGGGGCGGTGGCCATGATCTCCGCCGGGATCGGCCTGGGGTTCTATGACTGGGAAACAGCCGTCGCCGCCATCGACTTCAATACCATCGGCCTGCTTTTAGGGATGATGATCATCGTGGGCATCCTCCAGAAGACGGGCTTTTTCCAATACGCCGCCATCGTGGTAGCCCAGTGGACAAGGGGCAATCCCTGGTGGTTGCTCCTCTCGTTGGCCGGGTTCACCGCCGTGGTATCCACCATCTTGGACAACGTGACCACCATCGTGATGGTGGCCCCGGTGACGATGTCCATCGCCGAGGTGGTGGGGGTATCTGCGGTCCCGTTCCTGATCGCGGAGGCGGTATGCTCCAACGTGGGCGGGGTGGCCACGCTGGTGGGGGACCCGCCCAACATCCTGATCGGCTCGGCGGCGAACCTCTCGTTCAACGACTTCCTCTCCCACCTGGGGCCGGTGGTGCTGGTGGTGCTGTTCCTCACGTTCCTGCTCCTCAAGTTCCTGTTCCGTCGGGAGCTGGCCATCCCCCCTAAGCACGTGGACTCCCTGATGGCCATGGAGGCCCGCCGGGCCCTGCTCGACTCCGGCACCATGCGGCGCATGCTGGGGGTCATCGGGTTGA
This sequence comes from Candidatus Bipolaricaulota bacterium, assembly GCA_015661965.1. Classification (GTDB taxonomy): domain Bacteria; phylum Bipolaricaulota; class Bipolaricaulia; order Bipolaricaulales; family Bipolaricaulaceae; genus UBA3574. The sequence continues at coordinate 3,226 of DQVA01000036.1, read as the reverse complement.
CCGTGGTGTTGTACTTGGTTCACGATATGTTGCATCTGCCGCCGGGGCTGGTGGCGCTCATCGGAGCTTCTGCGGGCCTGTTGTGGGTACGGCCCAAGGTGGAGGAGGTGCTTGCGGGTATCCACTGGGACGTGCTCCTGTTCTTCATGGGGCTGTTCATCGTGGTGGGGGGTCTGGAGGCGGCCGGCGTCCTCCGTTGGGTGTCCACCCACTTGGGTTTTTTGGCCAAGACGGGGCTCATCTTAGCCACGCTTGCCATCCTGTGGGTGAGCGCCCTGATGTCAGCGGTGGTGGACAACATCCCGTTCACCATCGCCATGCTTCCGGTGATCAAGGGACTAAGCGCCCAAGGGGTGGTCACCGGCCCCCTGTGGTGGGCGCTGGCGTTGGGGGTCGGCTTCGGGGGCAATGCCAGCCCCATCGGGGCCACGGCGAACGTGGTGGCCATCTCGGTCTCGGAGCGAACCGAGGAACCGATCACGGTGCGGCAGTGGCTTAGGTCCGGCACCTGGTTGGCCGCCCTGGGTTGTGGGGTGGCGAGTTTGGCATTGGCGGTGGGGGTGAGCTTTGGCTGGTTGTGATCTGTGGCAAGTGGCGGAAGGGGTGTACTTACTGGACGCTTGGCAGTTCGGGCGGCCGGGGACCGGCGGGGTGTATCTGCTCTCCGGGGCGGAGGCAGCGTTGGTGGAAAGCGGCACCTCGCTTGCCGCCCCTCGGATCCTGGCCGGGCTGGAGGAGGTGGGAATCCCTCGCGAGGCGGTGCACTGGATCTTTGTGACCCATGTGCATCTGGACCATGCCGGCGGTGCCGGCGCCCTGGTGCAAGAGCTCCCCCGGGCCCGGGTGGTGGTCCATCCCCGCGGGGCCAAGCACTTGGCCGATCCCACTAAACTGGTGGCGTCGGTCAAGCAGGCGGTGGGGAACAGGTTCCCCCTGTATGGGGAGGCGATCCCCATCCCGACGGGGCGGCTACATCCGGCCCGGGACGGAGAGCGGTTTACCGTGGGGGCACATAGCCTGCGGGCGGTGTTCTCCCCTGGCCATGCGCCCCATCACCTGTGCTTCTTCGAGGAGGTCAAGGGGCTCCTTTTCACTGGCGATGCCGCCGGGCTGTATCTCGGGGATCGGTTGATCCCGGCCACCCCGCCCCCCAGCTTCGACCTGGAGCTCTCCTTAGCGACCCTGGCGCGGCTTTCCGCCCTGTCGCCCAAGGCCCTTTGTTACACCCACTTCGGCCTCCGACCCGGGGGCGAGGGTTTGGCGGAATACGGCAAACTACTTCGGTGGTGGGTGCAGTTGGTGGAGGAGCGGCGCACGGAGGAGGCGGTGCTGGCGGAGCTGGCTCGCCAGGGTTGGCCGGTGGAGGACGAACGGGTGCGGGAAGACCTGCTGATGTCGGTACGGGGGGTGCTCATGTATCTGGACCGCCGGGAGGCGGAGGGGACGTGATCGCCCGGGTGGCCTTGCCCCTCCCCAAGGCCGACCCCTTCGATTACCTGGTGCCGGAGGGGATGGAAATCAGGGTGGGGGACCGGGTGCTGGTGCCCTTGGGCAAGCGCCGCCTGTGGGGGGTGGTGGTGGAACTGCTGGTGGCCTCCACCCATCCGGGGGAGCTGCAGCGGATCGAGGCCGGCCAGGGCCGGGTTATCCCCCCGCGGCAGCTGTCCCTGTTCGCGCGGGTGGCCGCGGATTCCTTCGTTTCCTTGGGACTTGCGCTGGGGCGGCTGATCCCGCCCCAGGCCCGATCTCGAGCCAAGCGGTATAGGCTTACCGTGTCCCCCGGAGAGGCCCAGCGGCTGCTGAAGCGGCTGCAGCGGCGGGCCCCGGCACAGGCACGTGCCCTGGCTGCGGTCCTTGCCGGGGAAGCGCCCCCGGCCGCTCCAGCCCGGGCCTTGCTGCACAAGGGCCTGTTGAAGCCGGAACCGCTCCCGTTTTCCTTTTCCCTGCGGGAAGCGAGGGTGGAGCCCACGCTCACCCCGGGGCAGGAGCAGGCCCTGGAGGCCATCTCCGCTGGGGAGGGGAACACATTCCTCCTCTACGGCCCCCCGGGGGCGGGGAAGACGGAGGTGTACCTGCGGGCAGCCCGGGAGGTCCTGGGGCGCGGCCGCACCGCGCTGTTGTTGGAGCCGGAGGTGTCGCTCCTGCCCCAATTGTGGGCCCGGGCCGAGGCCGCGTTGGCCGAGGAGGTAGCCCTGTACTTCGGGGAGCTCCCCGCGGGAGAGCGGTGGCGGGTATGGCAGGGGGCGCTGGAGGGGGGGATCCGGGCCGCCGCGGGGACCCGCTCCGCCGCCTTCCTCCCCCTGCCGGAGCTGGGCCTGGTGGTGGTGGACGAGGAGGGGGAACCGGCTTACAAGCAAGAGGAGATGGCCCCCTATTACCATGCCCGGGAGGTGGCCCGGCTGCGGGCCCGGCACGGGGCAGCGGTGGTCCTGGGCACGGCTGCCCCGCAGGTGGAGACCTATTTCGCCGCCGAACAGGGGGAGATCCGCCTGCTGCCGCTGCCCGAGCGGGTGGTCGGCACTCCACCCCGGGTGCAGTTGGTGCCAAAGGGGGAGGAGGTGATCGGTCCGGAACTCCAAGCGGCCATGGACCGGCACCTGACGCGGGGGGAGCAGGTCCTCCTGTTCATCAACCGGCGCGGCTTTTTCACGGGGGCCGCCTGCCGCGCTTGTGGGGCGGTGTTGCGGTGCCCCGGGTGCGAGGTGCCGCTGGCCTTTTATCTCGCGGGGCGGGTCTTCCGGTGCCATGTGTGCGGCCGCACGTACCCCCGGCCTCGCTGCAGCCGCTGCGGGGGGGAGAGGTTTCGCTTGTTCGGGGTGGGAAGTGAACGGGTGGAGTTCGAGGCAAAGCGGCTGTTTCCCTCTCTCTCCGTGGCGCGCCTGGACACCGACACCGCCCCCCGGCGGGGGGAGATCCTGGCGGCCCTGGCCCGGGGGGAGATCGACGTGCTGGTGGGGACACAGATGGTGGGCAAAGGACTGGACTTCCCCCGCATCACCCTGGTAGGGGTGATCGATGCCGATGTCCTCCTTTCGCTTCCCGATTTCCGGGCCGGGGAGCGGACCTTCCAGTTATTGCTGGCAGCGGGGGGGCGGGCCGGCCGTGGCCCCTTGCCCGGGGAGGTGATCGTCCAAACCGACCAACCGGACCACTACGCCATCCGCTACGCCGCCCGGGGGGATTACCTGGGCTTCTATCGGGAGGAGCTGCGCTTCCGGGAATCCCT
>DQVA01000236.1 GCA_015661965.1 Candidatus Bipolaricaulota bacterium | reverse complement strand
GGGCTGTCCCTGGCTGAAGTGGCTTTCGTGGGCGATCACTGCAACGACGTGCCGGTCCTGGAGGCGGTTGGGTGTGGGATCGCCTATGCCCCCAAGGATCCTCGCGTGGCCGCTGCCGCCCGATACGTGATCAGGGACTTTCGGGAGCTCCCCCCGCATATTCCCTTACGGAGTTGACGCCCGCCCTCCGGCTTGCCACAATGGTTCGGGCCATGGAGCCGGAATTCAGGGAAAAGGAACTGGGGCGGAAGTGGCGGCAGGTGCTCTCCGGCATCCGCGACGGGATGCTCAGGGCATGTCTGCCCACCTCCGCGGATAAGGTCCACTTGGACCAGGATGTTCTCATCGTAGAGGTGGACTCCCAGTTCAAGAAACGATATGCGCAGCGTAAGCGGACGAAATTGCTGGCGGCGGTGCGTGAGGTATTCCCGGTGGCGGACATCCGCATCACCGAACTCCCGCTGATCGAGGCCATGGAGGAAGAAGCCCCCTCTCCAGCGGCCAACATCCTGGTGATCGGGGTGGGGGATGGTGGCATAAACGCGCTGGAGAGGATGCAGGAGGCAGGGCTCACCGGGGTGAGGCTGGTGGCAGCTGACACCGACAGCCAGGTGCTTTCCATTTCCCGGGCCCATGAGCGGCTCCAGCTCGGCTCCGAGGTCACCCAGGGGCGCGGTACCGGTGGGGATGTGGAGAAGGGGAAACGGGCGGCTGAAGCGGTCGCCTGGGAGATCGAGCGCTTGGTGGCCGGGACCAACCTGGTATTTCTTGCCTGCGGGCTGGGCGGGGGGACCGGGACCGGGGCTGCCCCGGTGATCGCCCGGCTGGCGCGGGAGGCCGGGGCGCTCACGATAGGGGTGACCACGCTGCCATTCGGGTTCGAGGGGCCGGTGCGGCGCCAGCGGGCAGAGGCGGGCCTGGCCCGACTGCGGGAGGAAGTGGACGTCATCATCGTCATCGAAAACGAGCGCCTCATAGAGAAGGCCGCCGGCATCCCCATCGCCCGGGCGTTCGAGCTCGCGGACGAGGTCTTGCGCACCGGGGTGCAGGGGATAAGCGACCTCATCACCGTGCCCGGACTGGTGAACCTGGACTTCGCGGACGTGGCCGCGGTGCTGCGGGGCGCTGGCACCGCCATGATGGGGATCGGCCAGGGACAGGGCCCGGGGCGGGCCGCTCAGGCGGCCAAAGCGGCGGTCACCAACCCCCTGTTCGAGGGGGGGTCCATCCGCGGCGCCAGGAAGGTGCTCCTCAATATCACCGGCGGGGAGGACCTCACCCTGGCCGAGGTCACCCAAATCGCCGAGGTGGTACGCAAACAGATCGCCCCGGAGGCTGATCTCACCTTCGGGGCAGTGGTGCGCCGGGAACTGGAAGGCGTGGTCAAGGTGACCGTGATCGCCGCCGACTTCAAGTCCTCCGTGTTCGAGGAGGAAGCCCAGCAACCCGGTCCCACGGTCCCCCGCCTACCTCGGCGGAAGGTGGAGATCGACAAAGAAGACGTGGACATCCCCGCGTTCCTGCGGCGAAAACAGGAGGAGTGAAGACATGAAAACCAGAACCCTGCTTCTGCTGGTGTCGGCGATGTGGGCTTTGCTGGGGTGGGGGGCCACCGGCCAAGAACTGATACAGCTCAGCCAGCTCCCCCCGGCTGATAGAGACGCGGTCCTGGAGGCGATCTCCCAGCTGGAGCGCGTCCTCTCGGATAGATGGCTGGGCTGTGGCAATACCGCGGTGAAGCAGAACTGGTCTGAATATCAACTGGCCCGGTATGTGGCCGGGAGGCTCACCGGCCTTGGGTACCCCTCCAAGCTGGCCCAGGCCGGGGATCGTTGGTGGGTGCTCTCCCAGGTATCCGGCGACGGCGTCGTGGTTTGGGTTCCGGTGGTGCCGGGGATTCCGGCGGCGGAGCGGGCCCGCGGCTTCCCCCGCGGGGCCGTTCTGGGACACATCCCTTGGAACGAGGCCGGCGACTTCCTGGCCGAGTACCTGACCCCGGATGAGATAGTGGAGCCTCCCCCGAATCAGCCACCGCAAGGGTCCATCCGATTCTTGCCCCTCTTCCCCCAGCCCGGGGATCGGCTGCGGTTCTTCGGGAGCCAGTGTGCTGACCCCGATGGCATGATCGTCGTCTTCCGCTGGGATTTCGGCGATAGAAGCGTGTCTTTGGACATGAACCCAAGCCACGTCTACGATCAGGCGGGGATCTACGAGGTCACCCTCACCTTGGTGGACGACGCCGGGGCGGTGACCGTGCTGCGCAAAGTGGTGCGGGTAAGAGAGGGCGGCGGCGGGTGCGGCTGCGGGGGCTAATTCTGGTAGCGGCCCTGGGTCACCTGCTGGCCCAGGGGGCTTCAGTTTATTACTCCCTGGAACTGGCCGTTTCCGAGGGATGGGAACTCACCGGAGAGGCATTAATATCCGGGGTAGCGCCGGTGTCTCCAGGGGAACTGGTGTTCCGGCTCTATCCCTGCGCCCTCATCCCGGACGCCCTGACGGTCAAGGAGGTGGGGGCCGGGTTGGACTGGGATCAGGTCCATCCCACCACGTTCACCGTGTCACTGCCGGGGGGAAGCGGACAGACCTTTTCCCTATCCATCTCCTTCCAGGGGAAAGTGCCCGAGCTGAATGCCTCTACGGGTTACGGGATCTTCGCCCACTCCCCCACGGCTGCAGTGCTCTCCCAAGCCTATCCGATCCTCGCCCCCCGGCATGACGGGGCTTGGCTGGTGGAACCGATCTTCCCATGGGGGGATGCAGTGGTAGCAGCGGTGGCCGATTACTCCGCGCGCGTAACGTTACCAACCGGTTGGAGCTTGGTAGCGACCGGAGAAGAGACACAAACCGCCTCCGGGGTCTATTTGGTGGAGGGGGAGAACCTACGGGAGCTGGTGTTGGTGGCCCTCCGTGGATACCAGGAGACCAGCGTGGAGGCGGGGGAGGTGCTGGTCCGCGGGTACTTCCTCCCGGGGCACCGGGAGGCCGGGGAAGCGGCGTTGGAGGTGACCGCTCAAGCGCTCCTGCTCTATTCGAGGCTGTTCGGCCCCTATCCCTTCCCCGAGCTGGACGTGGTGGAGGTGCCGCTGAAGGGGGCAGCGGGGGTGGAGTACCCGGGGCTGATCCTGGCAGGGGAGACCTATTTGGAGCGGTATCCCGCCGATCCTCTGTTCTTCACCATGATCTTCGCCCACGAAGTGGCCCACCAGTGGTGGTATGCCCAAGTAGGGAACGATCAGGTGGCCGAACCCTGGTTGGACGAGGCCCTGACCACCTACAGCTCCGGGCTGTACTTCGAGTCGGTGGGGATGTTCGCCGACATCCTGTCCTATTGGCAGGCCTCATACCAGCGGGGACGGGCGAGAAACCCAACTGCCACGGTGGCCTCCCCCCTCTGGGAGTTCCCCGACGGGGCCGGCTACGGGGGGATAGTCTACTCCGGAGGGGCGCTGTTCCTGCACGAGGTGCGGCTGCGCATGGGGGATACTGCCTTCTTGCGAGGGTTACGCCGGTACCTCGAGGAGTACCGATGGCGGATCGCCACGGGCCGAGATTTACTCTCCATCCTCCGGGAGGAGAGCCCCACCCCCCTGGAGGACATCATCCAGGAGTGGCTGGGAACGGGTTATAAGCAGGAGGTCTCCGCTTCGGCTCCTAACCCTTGACAATGGCCCTTCCACGTCGTATTTGAACAGCGTGGACACAAATATGTTCTTCTGCCTAAATCCGCGGGTGCGTACGGCCGGGTAGCGGCCCGGGCCGTACGCGGGTGCGGTCTTTTCCCTCCGTTTTTCCCACCCCTCCACGGTCCGGGACGCTGCCCGGCCCGGGTGTGTCTATCGTGCGCGGAATCCTTCGGCCATAGGTCGCCGGTGCTCGCGGGAAGGCTTTTCCCGCCGGGCGTTACGCGTCGCCGGATCCGTAAGGAGGGAAAGGTGAAACCGAAGAAGAAGGTGAAAAAGGTGGTGCTGGCCTATTCCGGAGGGCTGGATACCTCCGTGATCCTCCACTGGCTCAAGGAGAACTACGGCTGCGAGGTGATCACCTTCACCGCCGACCTCGGCCAGGG
>DQVA01000280.1 GCA_015661965.1 Candidatus Bipolaricaulota bacterium | reverse complement strand
GTGGCCGAGCTGGCCGCCTCGGGCCGACCGGCCATCCTGGTGCCGTGGCCCGCCGCCGCCGGGGGGCATCAGGAGGCCAACGCCCAGGCATTGGCCGCCAGGGGCGGTTGTCTCCTCCTCCGGGAGCGGGAGCTCAAGCGGGCCGACCTGGGGGAGCTCATCGCCCGGCTGTGGCGGGATGGGAAACGGTTGCGGGAGATGGGGAGGGCAGCCCGGCGCGCGGCCCGACCCGAGGCCGCCCGGGCGGTGGCTGAGGCGCTGCTGGAACTGGGGAAGGGGGGTCGGTGAACGGGTTTCCCAAGCAAGCACATCTGGTAGGGGTGGGGGGCGAGGGGATGGCCGCTTTGGCCAGGCTGCTTCTGGAGTACGGGATAAAAGTATCCGGGTCCGACCTGCGGCCCTCCCCCCGGTTGGAGGAGCTCGCTAGCTTGGGGGTAACAGTCCATCTGGGACATCGCTCGGACCACCTCCCTCCCGGGACGGGGGCGGTGATCTTCTCTTCCGCGATCCCCGCGGCCAACCCGGAGCTGGTCGCGGCAAGGGAGAATCGGATCCCGCTCCGGCCCCGGCTGTGGGCGCTCCAGGAGCTCCTGCGGGGGCGGCCCCTGATCGCGGTGGCAGGGACCCACGGCAAGACCACCACCACCGCCTGGCTCTCCTTTCTGCTGGGGGAGGTGGCTGAGCAAGGGGGGTATTACGTGGGGGCCGAGCTGCCGGGGCGGCCTTCTGCGCGGCTGGGGACGGGGCCGTTCGTGATGGAGGTGGACGAGTCGGATGGCCTGTTCACCGGGTTGCGGCCCTGGGTAGCGGTGATCACCAACGTGGACGCGGACCATCTGGTCACTTACGGGGGCTATGACCGGCTGCGGCACGCCTTCTCCCGGTTTGTGGAAGGGGCTGGCCGGGTGGCGTTGTGTTTGGACGACCCGGGGGCCAGGGAGCTGGTTCGAACCCGGCCGGATGCGTTCACGTTCGGGCTTCACCCCCGGGCGGACCTGCGAGCGCGGGGGATCAGGTTCCAGCGGAGCTGGTCCACCTTCGAGGTATGGCTTTCGGGGAGGAAGCTCACCGATGTGGCCTTGCCCGCCCCAGGGCGGCACAACGTGTGGAACGCCCTGGCGGCCCTGGCCGGGGGGATATTGATGGGGCTGCCGGCCCGAGAGCTGTGCAGGTTACTTTCCCTGGTGCCCCGCCCCCGGCGGCGGCTGGAGGTGCTGGAGGAAAACGGGTACCTGGTGGTGGACGATTACGCCCATCACCCCCGGGAGCTCGCCGCCGGCCTGGCCGCCCTCCGGCAGGGATGGCCCGAGCGGAGGGTGGTGGCCATCTTCCAGCCCCACCGCTATACCCGCACCGCTCGTCATGTCCGTGCCTTCGGCCAGGTGCTGGTTCAGGCCGACCAAGTGGTGGTCACCGAGGTCTACCCCGCCTTCGAGGTCCCCATCCCTGGGGTATCCGGGGCCCAGGTGGCCCAAGCCACCAATGCTGCCAAAGGCAAAGCGGTGTTCAAGGCCACGTTGGTCCAGGCCATGGAGGAGGCCCAAAGGCTGATCGCTCCCGGGGACGTGGTGGCCTGTTTCGGGGCAGGGGACGTATGGCGACTGGCCCGGGAAATGGCGCGCGGGCTCTCATCCGGGGCCTGAGGAGATTGCCAGGGGAACTGTATTCGGGCCTCCCCC
>DQVA01000206.1 GCA_015661965.1 Candidatus Bipolaricaulota bacterium | reverse complement strand
CTCGGCCTTCCACTCGCGGTAAATCCGGGCGGTGGTCTCGATGTGCTCTTCGGCTAAGAAGTTCTTGGGACGGCCCTTGGCGAAGAGCTTGGAGGCGTTGATGAGGAGGATCTCCCCCGGATGGCGTTTCCGCTTGTTGATCACGATGATCACCCCAGGGGCGGTGGTGTTGTAGAAGAGGTTCTCCGGAAGCAGGAGCACCGCCTCGATCAGGTCGTGCTCCACGAACGCTTTGCGGATGTCGCGCTCCCGGTTGGAGCCGCGATTGCCGCTTCCCCGGGATACCGAGCCGGTGTCGATGACCAGCGCCATGCGGCCCCCCTCGTCCAGGGAGGCGTACATGTGTTGGATCCAGCCCCAGTCGGCGCTGGAGGAAGGGGGAATCCCGAAGCGAAAACGCTCGTAGGGGTCGTTCTCGTAGATCTCCCGGGGGAAGTTCTGGTTCCACATGGGATTCGCCACCACCAGGTCGAAGGTCCGCAGGCGGCCGTGGGCGTCGGTGAAGGCCGGGCGGCGCACGGTGTCCCCCAGGGCGATGTCGGCTTCCATGTCGTGGATGAAGGCGTTCATCTTGGCCATGGCGTATGTGGTGGGGTTTATCTCCTGGCCGAAGAGCTTGAGGGAGGCCACCCGGGGCGGGAGTACCCGCCGGCCGTTCTCCTCCACGCCGTGGGTCTCCAGGAGCCGCAGGTGGCACTTGATGAGAAGCCCGCCGGAGCCGCAGCACGGGTCGTAGACCGTCATCCCGGGCTCGGGGTCCAGGATCCTCGCCATGAGGATGGCCACCTCGCGCGGGGTGTAGAACTCGCCCGCGCTTTGACCTTGCCCCTCGGCGAACTTGCGCAATAGGTACTCGTAGGCCCGGCCCAGGATGTCCGGCTCCACGTCCCGCAGGCCCAGACGATGCTTGGAGAGCACCTCGATCAGGCGGGCCAGGTACTCGTCGGGCACGATGCGCTGGCCCGCGGCGGTGGCGTTGAAGTCCACCATGTCGATGACCCCTTGGAGCTTGGGGTTCTCCCGGGCCACGGCCCGCACCGCCTCGGTGAGGTACTCCCCCAGCCCCCTGGTCTTTGTCCGGACCGCGTGCCAGCGCGCTTGAGGCGGGATGTAGAAGCGAACGAGCACGCGGTCCTGCTCCACCAGGGCATCGGCGTTGTACCGCCCCCCGAATTCCTGTGCCAAGGATTGAAGCTCGTCCTCGAACACGTCGGAAAGGCGCTTGAGGAAGATCAGGGGGAGGATGTAGTCCTTGAACTTGGGGGCGTCCACCGGACCCCGGATGACACACGCCGCTTCCCACAGCCAGTTCTCAAGCGTGGGAAGGTCCAACCCCTGTCCGTTCCCCATGGTCAAATATCATTTTAGGTCGCGCCGGCCTCCTCGACTAGCCGAAAGGCCCCGAGGTGGTTTTTACATCACCCCTGTGGTCGAGTTGGCGGCAGGGGATGTCCCATCTCATGACCCAAGCTCAGGAGGGTCGTTCTTGTCTTCATGGTTCCAGGGAAAGCCCCCAGCATGCCCCTGTCTGACTTGCTGGCTGTTGCAGCTCAGCCCGGCGGCTCGCAGCGGGCGCATGGCCTCAGCCGAACAGGCGCAGGATGTCCCGCCAGGTGATGAGCAGCATCAGCGCCAACAGGAGCATGAACCCCAGGGCGTGGATCGCCGCCTCCACCTTGGGCGATACCTTCCTGCGGGTGGTCATCTCAAACAGGGCGAACGCCATCCGCGCCCCATCCAACGCCGGGAACGGGAGCAGGTTGAACGCAGCTAAGTTAAGGCTGATGAAGGCGATCAAAAGCAGGGTGGCCAGCCCCCCCACCTGAAGCCCCTGGGAGAATAGCCCTGCCATCCCCACCGGCCCGGCCACCGCTTGCCCGGCCGGGATCGCCCCGGTGAGCAAGCCCCTGATCACCTGCCCCAGGGCAAGGAAGAATTGGGAAATTTGCTTTATCCCAAGCTCCACCGCCGTGGGCAGGGAAGGCCGCGCCACCACCTCCGGCAGGTAGTCGAACTCGGCCCCGGCGAGGAGCTCATCCGGGCGGAGTTCTGGGAGGGCCGCTTGCAGTATCCCTTCCCCCCGGCGGACGGTGAGCTCCCGACAGCCGGCTTCCAGTTCCCCGTAGAGCTCGGCCAGGGAAGAGACGCTTTGGCCACAGGCGCCTACGATCTCGTCCCCGGCCCGCAGCCCGGCGGCGGACAACGGCGAGCCCGGCTCCAGGTCCTCCAGCCTGGTCAGGTATACCCGAGAGGAGAAGTAGGCCCCCACGAGATACCGTTCCCCATCCGGATCCCAACGGGGGGTGATGGAGAGCTCAAGCTCCGCCCCGCGCCGCAGGAGCAGGAACCGAACCGGCCCCGGGGCGGCGGCCTGGATGGCCGGTCCCACCTCATCCCTCAGCCACACCTCCCGCCCTCCCACCTCCAGCACCACATCGCCCACCTCCAGGGCCCCGGCGGCCGGCTCCCCGGGGATGACCCCGGCCACCTGCAAGTGGGGGAGGCCAAATCCCGAGATCGCCCCCACCACAATCAGCCCGGCCAAGACGATGTTGGCCACCGGGCCGGCCAGGGAAACCATGAACCTCACCCAGGCCGGCCGCCCGTAGTAAGTGCGCTCAAAAGGCACCTCGCTTGTGCCACCCTCTTCCCCGGCCAGGCGCACGAACCCCCCGATGGGGAACGCCCTCAGGGAATAGCGCGTCTCCCCCCGCTTGCGGGAAAACAGGACCGGGCCGAACCCAATGGCGAACTCCTCCACCGCCACCCCCAACAGCTTGGCCGCCAGGAAATGCCCCCCCTCGTGGGCGGCAACCAGCACCAGGATGACGGCAAGAAGCAACAGCCACGTCATAGCCGCTCCGCCTCCAACTTGAGCACCTGTCTCGTCTCCGGTCCCACTTTATACTCGTCCGCGATGCGGATGCCCACCACCCACACGATCCCGGCCCCATCGCAGACAAGCGGCCACGTATCCCGCTCCTCACGGGGCACCTTGGCCTCCATGAGCAAGGCCTTCACCTTCTTCTCCCCAGCCATCCCCAGGGGACGCAGCCGGTCGCCGGGCCGCCGGGTGCGCACGAAAAGTGGGGGCCGCAGCTTCGCCGGGTCCAGGTAGGCCACGAACGGGGAGGGGGGGACTAGGGATTCCGGGCGGGGGATGAGCACGACCTGCAGCCGCCAGCCGAGCTCCGGCAATTCCAATTCCCCGGGGATGGGGAGCTCCCGTGGCGGAATGGGCACTGTCTTTCGGGCCGGGGCCCTCCCCACGATCAGCCTGTTTCGGGAGACGCGGGCCGGGATCCCGCCGGGTAGGGCTACCTCGCCGGTCTTTTCGGCCCCCACCAGCCGCAGGATTTCCTCGATATGGACGCGCTCCAGACGCCGGGTGCCGCCCAGCTTCTCGGCTAAAAAAGCCCGCACCGCCAGGGCCTGCACCCCAGGGGGCAAGCCCCGCAGCCCCACAAGGTCGAGGCCGTCCTCGGCCTCGAGCTCCTCCAAGGCCCGCCTGGCGGCCCAGTTTAAGGCCTCCTCCGCCTCGGCCCACAGTTCCGCCGCCCGGGCCAGCGCCTCCTCCGCCCGCGGGTTGTAGCGGGAAAGTAGGGGCAGGAGCTCCAGCCGGATCGCGTTTCTCAGGTAGCGGGTGTCCTGGTTGGTGGGGTCGTCGTGAAAGGGGATGGCGTGCTCGCGACAGAAGGCCCTGGTCTCCCCTCGGGAGCAGGAAAGAAGCGGCCGGATGTAGGGCGGCGACTCCCACAGCAGGCCCCGCAGCCCACCGGGGCCTGTCCCCCGCAGGAGGTGGAGGAGCACCGTCTCGGCGAGGTCGGTGCGGGTATGCCCGAGGGCGATCTTCGCGGCTCCCACTTCCCCCGCTGCCCGCTCGAGGAATTCTTGGCGTACGATCCGGGCGGCCTCCTCCAGGTTCAACTTCCTCCCTCTGGCCAGGGCGGGCACGTCTTGTTTCTCGTAGACCAGCGGCAGCCCCAGGTCCTCCGCCGCCCGCCGCACCACCTTCAGATCCTCGCCGGTATCGGCCCGAATGCCGTGGTCCAGGTGGGCGATGGTGAGCTTCAGGGCGTGTTCCTTGCGCAGCCAGTACAGGGCATAGAGGAGGGCTAGGGAGTCCGCCCCCCCGGACACGGCCACCAGCACATGCTCCCCTCCGAGGAGGAGCTGCCGGCGCTCGATCGCTTCCCGCACTTTTTCCAGCATCCGGGTCATTTTCCGGGTGAACGGCTGGCACTGCCAGCGGCCCCGCTGGTATCCTATGCGCATGGAGCTAGCGGTATTGCTGTGGGGGCTGGGGGACCTGCCGGCGGCCATGGCCGGGGTTGGGGAGCTGGCCTTGGGGCCACAGCCCTGGATCCTCCTCTCCTTGAACCGACTGCAGGTTTTCTTGACCCCAGGCCTGGCGGTGCCCAAGGCCCGCCTCAGGCTTCTTACAGGCCCTTGGTTCCTGTGGTTGGACCTACCGCCGCCCCGACTCGTTCTGGGCCGGGCCCCGGCCTACGCCCTGCTCGCCCTGGCCCGCGATCCAGCCGGGGTCAACTTGGCCTGGGAGCTCACCCCCGCCCCCTGGCTCTCGGTCTATGGGAGCTTGGGAAGCGAGCTCTTCTGCGGCTGGCGGTTCCGGTCCCATCCCGCCTGGGCGACCTTCCTGATCAAAGGGGGTGACCTCTCCTGGTGGTTCGGGCTTTCGCTCTCCTTTTGATCCTGGCCTTCCCAGCCGGGGCATGGGAGCTCACCGTGGCCTTCACGGGCGACCTGCACGCGGCCCGGGCCCGCCTTGCGGGGATCGCCCCGATCCTGTCCCAGGCGGACTTGGTGCTGGATGCCGGTGACACCTGGGAGGATCTGTACCGGCTCACCGGGCTCCCCCAAGCCGTGGAGATGGCCCGGGCGATGGGGGAGCTGGGCTATGCCGCCATGGTGCTGGGAAACCATGAGCTGTACCTGGGCCCGGCCCTGCGGGAGGTGATCGCCGCCGCCCCGTTCCCGGTGCTGGCCACCAACCTGGCCGGGGACCTCCCCACCGAGGAATACCTGCTCCTCGAGGTGAACGGCCTGCGGGTGCTGATCCTGGGCTTCCTGTGGGAGGAGTACCCCTGGTCCCTGTGGCCGGGCCTCAGGATGCTCGATCCCCGCCCCGTCGCGAGGGAAATCCTCTCCCATGCCCCGCCCCATGACCTCCTCATCTTCTTGGGACACATGCATCTTGAGCGGGCCCGCAGGATCGCCCGCGCCTTCCCGGAGTGTGACCTGTTCATCCTGGGGCATGATCACCTGTGGCTCTCCGAGCCCGTCTGGATGGGCGATGTGCCCATCGTGGAGGCAGGGCACCGGGCCGGGGCGGTGGGCTTGGTCACCTTGTCCGAGACCGGGTTCTCCTATCGGTTGGTGCGCTCGTCCCAATTGGCCCCACTCCCCTCTTTCCTCCTTCCGGCGCTGGTGGCGCTGGCCTTCCTCCTGCGCTGAAGCTTTGCGGGGGCCGGAACTCTAGGGTATAAAGCTAAGGGGGAGGGATTCCTCCCCTGATAAAATCCCGGTTCCGGAGAACCGGGTGCACTGGTTGCCGGGTTTTGCTGCGGGGGACCGGCTACAGCCCCTGGGACCAGTTTAGCCCATGCGTGAAGTCGGGAGCCGGTGCAGGGATCGTCGGCCGAGAAGAATGAAGTGGCGGGTATTCCTACCTGGATCCTCACGGATCCTGGTAAATCCCAACAACTCACTAAGCGGAGGCAGCGAAATGCAAGTCAAAGCGGCAGTTTTGGTGGACGTGCAAAACCTACAGGAGACCTTCGAGCGTCAGGGCATGGAGGTGCGCTACGACGCCCTGAAAGAACACCTCAAGGCCCAGTTGGGGTACGAGGACCGGGAGGTCAAGTTCCTGGCGTTCGTCCCCTACAAGCGGGAGGACGACCGCCGCATGCGCCTGATCGATGCCCTGTCGTTCATGGGGTTCCGGGTGATCACCAAGCCGGTGCGGGAACACCCCGACGGGGGGATGAAGGCCAACATGGACGTGGAGCTGGTGCTGGAGGCGGTGAACCTAGCCCAGGTAGTAGGGGAGATGGTTATCGTCACCGGCGACTCCGATTTCGTGCCGCTGGTGGATTTCCTCAGCCGCCATGGGGTGAGGATCACCGTGCTGGGCCCGGGGCGGGGCTCTACTTCGGTGGAGCTGATCCGGGCCTCGGACAGTTACTCCAACCTGGATTCCCTGGCCGGGGTGGTGATCCCTCGCTACCACGAGGAGTCGGCTCCCTCCCCGGAATAACGGACGTCGAGCCGGCGGCGGGGACCGCCCGAAAGGAGGAGCGTTGGACATCACCGTGCCGCTGCTGGGGGATGT